>CP031586.1 GCA_003217735.2 Marinibacterium anthonyi
GTGACCCAGTTCCGTCAGATCACCGAACGCGAAAGCCTTCGCAAACATGTGGCCGCCATTCACGTTGGCGGCAAGCTGAGCCTGCTGCAGCGCAAGCTCAGCAATTGCCTGCTGCTGCATGCCTATGACGATCTGCTGACGCGCCCGTCGCACCGGATCGATGCCGAGACGCTGTGCGCGCTGTCGGGCTATGCGTCACGCGACCGCGACACGCTGAAGGCCGCGCTGCGCGCCCTGGCCGAGACGACCGCCGAATGGAACATGCTGGGGGATAATGGCGAAGAGGAATGGGGCATTTCCTCGTTGCTGTCCTATGCCAAGCTGTCCGGCGGGGTTTGCGAATACGCCTATTCCGCGCCGTTGGCCGCCAAGCTGTACGATCCGGCCGTGTTTTCGATGATCAACATGCGCATCCAGCGCAACTTCACCTCGGGCCACGCCCTGGCGCTTTACGAAAACTGTTTCCGCTTCGTGCGCACCGGGTCGACCGGCTGGTGGGAACTGGACGTGTTCCGCCGGCTGATGGGTGTGCACGACATGGCCTATTACGACGATTTCTCGAAGCTGAACGCCAAGATCATCAAGCCATCGGTGAAGGAGGTGAACGCCGTCTCCGACATCACGCTGGTGGCCGAGGTCCGCCGCGAAAGCAGGAAGGCGAAGTACATCCGGTTCCTGATCACCCGCAACGGGCAGGAGACGCTGTTCGATCTGGGCGACGACGACGCGGTGCGCAAGTCCGCGGCCTATAACCGGCTGGTTGAAAACGGAATCTCGGGCCGGCTGGCGCAGCGGTGGATCGCCGAACACGGCGAGGATTACGTCGGCGAGAAGCTGGATTTCGTCGAGTCCGAACGTCGGCAGGGCAGGGTGCGCAAGACCCCGGCGGGCTATCTGGCGGCCGCGATCAAGGGCGATTTCAAACCGGCCGACGCCCCCGCGCTGGCCGCGGTTCCCGCGCCCGAACCTGCGGGTCCGACCGAAGAACAACTGGCCGAACAGGCGCGCGACGAAGAGCGCGCGCGCGATGCCGACTGGCGCAAGGCCTGCCTGGACGTGATCGAGGCGCAGTTGGAAAAACGATCGCCGGCAAGCCGCAAGGCGATGAAGGATCGGTTCGAACGGATGCTGGACGACGAATTCGAACGCGGACAGTTCCGCCGGTATGGCTGGCAGGCGCGGGGGGTCTTTCCCAAGATCCGCGAATTCTGGGCCGACCTGGTGCCGGAAGGTCTGCCGTCACGCGACGGGTAGGGGCGTCTCGCACGCGAGACGCCGACACCCGGCGGCGCAGGACGGATCCGGGGCGCGATCGGCGGGATTTGCGGTGGATAAGCGGGCGTGCGTCGGAGGTTCTTCACATTCGCGGGGCGCTTCCGTACATCGCGGCCATGGCCAATACATCATTCACCTTACACGTCAGGGAAGACGGCAGCGCCCGTCTTTCGCAAAGCTTCAGCCCGGATGGGCGGCGCGGTCTTTCACGGCTGTCCTGCGGGATCTCGGCGCCTGATCTGGTGCGGCTGGTGCTGTTTTGCGAAGCCGTCGATCTGCGCGCCACGCTGGGGGCGCCGGGCGCGGCCGAGATCGAACTGGACGGGCTGTGGCTGTCCGTCCGGGCCAATTTGCGGGACGTCGATATCGTCCGGATCCAGGGTCTGACCCGGCAGGACGCGACCGCCGATTGGCCCGAGGTCCGCGCCGAGATCGCCGGTGCGCTGGATATCTGCCAGGCGCGGGCGGAAGACAGTCGCCACGGTGCGGTTCTGAAGGACATGATCTGGGACTGCCCCGTGCCGGATGTCCTGTCCGACCGGCTGCCCGGGGATCTGTCGGAAGTGGTGTTTCACCGTCTGCGGGAAATGGCGCTGTTGCTGCTTGCGGACGAGGCGGCGGCAAAGGGGTCGGTGCTGGGCCGCAAGTTGCGCGGCAAGAAGACGCGGGAGGCGGCCGAGCGGGATGTCCGGGCGCTGTTGGACGGACTTGTCGCGGAATTTGTCCTGACGGGGGAGGGGGCGCCTGACGATGACGCCCACCATGACGCCCACCATGACGCCCGCCATGACTCCGGCCATGACGCCGATTCCGGGCCGACCGGAACGGCGACCGGCTAGGCCGGGAGCCCCTGCCGGATCAGCGCGCGCATCAGCGGGACGGCGTCGTGCAGGGCGTCGATATGCACCCATTCGTTCGTCGCATGCGGTTGCCCGGGATCGCCGGGGCCGAAGATGATGGTCGCCGGATTGCCAAGCGCCGGAGTCAGCAGGGCGGCGTCGGTGAAGTAGTTGACACTGGCGGGCGGCGCGGCCCGCCCGGTCCTGTCCTTCAGCATGGCCGCCGTGGCCCGGACCCAGGGATCGTCCGGATCGGTCCAGATCGACGGCAGGTCGATCAGCGGGGACACGGTGGCATCGGGTCCGGCCAGGTCCGCCACGCGGCGGGTCAGGTCGGCATGGTCGGTGCCGGGCAGGGTGCGCAGGTCAAGCGTGACCTCGCACAGGTCGGGGACGGAGTTGGTGTTGATGCCGCCGTGAATCGTGCCGATGTTCAGCGTCGGGTGCCCCATGACCGGATGCGTCGGCCCCAATGGCATGTCGCGGATCCGGGTCAGCGCATCGACGGCCAGCCCGATGGCGTTGCGGCCGGCCTCGGGCATGGCGCCATGGGCCGTCACGCCGTGGAAGGCCAGTTTCAGCCACAGCACGCCCTTGTGCCCGTGCACGATGGCGTTGCCGGTCGATTCCGGCACCACCAGCGCGCCGATGTGCGGCAGGCCGGCGGCCTGAACCAGCAGGCGCGCGCCGTCGCAGCCGGTTTCCTCGCCACAGGTCAGGATCACGGCGATGCCGCCGGGCGGCGTGTGCGGATCGCAGCAGGCCACCAGGACCGCCGCGACCGCCGCCTTCATGTCGGAACTGCCGCGTCCGTACAGGCGCCCGTCCTCGACATGTCCCGACAGCGGCGGGTGGCGCCAGGGGGCGGCGCCGAAGGGCACGGTGTCAAGATGGGCGCTGAACCCCAGGGCCGGGCCGGTCCCGGTGCCGCGCGTGGCGACCAGGTTGGCGCGCAGCGGCGCGCCGTCGACCGGCGTGAGCCGGCAGTCGAACCCGGCCTGGGTGAGGATCCCGGCGCACAGGTCCAGCGCCGCGCGTTCGTTGCCCGGCGGGTTGACCGTGTCCAGCGCGATCAGCTTGCGCGCCAGGTCGACGACATCGGGGCGGGCGGTCATACGAAACCGCGGGGCAGGCCGCTGCCCAGCATCGTGTCGTACAGGTCGGTCCGGCGGTCGCGCAGGGGCTGGTTGAAGTCGTTCCAGTTCCGCTTGCGCCGGGCGTCGGCCAGGTTGACGGTGGCGATCAGCGTTTCCTCGTCACTGGCGCTGGCGGGGCCGGCGACGGGCCAACCGGTCTGGGACACGATCAGGGACTGGCCGATGAAGGGCTGGCCGCGTTCGGTGCCGACCCGGTCGGCGGCGGCGACGAACAGCGAATTGGAATGGGCCGCGCCCATGACGATGATGTTGGCCATCGCCTCGCGCGTCGGGTCCTGCCCGGGGATCGGCACCCAGTTGGTGGGCACGCAGATCAGTTCGGCCCCCTGCATGGCCTGAAGGCGCCAGACCTCGGGGAACCAGCAATCGTAACAGATGTGGCAGGAGATCCGGCCCAACGGCGTGTCGAAGATCGGGATGCCCAGGTCGCCGGGCGTGAAATACAGCGCCTCGTCCCCCCACAGGTGCAGCTTGCGGTAGGTGCCAAGATAGCCCGAGGGGCCGATGATCACGGCGGAATTGTACAGCCGGTCGCCATCGGATTCGGTGATGCCGGCGACGATATGCAGGCCCAGTCGGGCGGCGATGTCGATCCAGGCCCGGCTGGAGGGGCCGGAGGGCACCGGTTCGGCCAGCGACGCGGCTTCGGCCCGGCTGGCGAACATGTAGCCGGTGTTGCAAAGTTCGGGCAGCACGATGACCTGTGCGCCTTTCGCGGCGGCGTCCTCGATCAGGGCAAGCGACCTGGCGACATTGGCCGCGGTCTCGCCAAAGGCGGGTTCCATCTGGAGGACGGCGAGGGTGACGGCGGCTTCGGGCTTCGTCATGCGGGATCTTCCTGTTTCGACATGGGACGGGCGGTCATCGGCGGCGCGCGACCTGCGCATTGATCGGACGCGGGCGGGTCCGCGACCAGCGAGAACGTCTTGCCATGGGGTCCGGTGCGGGCCCCGGGACGGCGGGCCGCCCGTTTGGCGCCACGTTTGCCCAAATTTTGGTCATGTCCTGTCCTGTTGTCTGGGCCCATGGCGACGGTGATGGCCCTGAAATGAAACGGTTCATATACGCAATATGGTCGATAGTAACGGTAAATGACGATTTGAGAAGTGTAAAATTGGTGATTGACTTGCGCAATATGAAACGGTTCATCATGCCGCCGAGGGCAGGATTCCTTCTGCCCGCACGCATAACAGGGAACATGTCTTGATGCCTAACCGCCGCTCCTTGCTGGCCTCTGCCGCCGCCGCCGTCCTTGTGTCAGGCGCTGCCTTCGCCCCTGCCGCCCATGCGCAGGATCTGACAAAGCTGACCTTCATCCAGGAATGGCCCGTGCCCGACGGGTTCTGGATTCCGTGGATCGTCGGGGCCGACCAGGGCTTTTATGCCGAGGAAGGCATCGAGCTGGATATCGTCACCCCGCCGACGGTCGCCGACACGATGAAGTTCCTGGGCACCGGCCGGGCCGAGGTCGCGTTCACCACGTCGATGGACATCATCTTTGCCAAGGCCGAAGAGGCGCCCGTGATCGCCATCGGCCGCTATGGGCTGGGCAACAACTGGGGCATCCTGTCGGCCACGGGCGCACCGCTTGAGGTCGCGGACCTCAAGGGCAAGACCATCGGGATCTACAATGACGCCTGGACGCTGGCGCAGCTGGGCATGGTGCTGTCCGATGCCGGGCTGGGCATGGATGACATCACTACCGTCGCCGCGTCCGACGACACCGTGCCGCTGCTGCTGCAGAAGCGCGTGGATGCGATCACCGGCATCACCAATGCCGAGGGCACCGAGATCGTGACCACCACCGGCGAGGCGGGGGAATTCATGCCCGCGATCGACCACGGCGCGCCCAACACGCCGATCTTTGCGCTGGCGGCCAACACCGACTGGCTGGCCGACAACCCGGAGATGGCCAAGGCCTTCATGCGCGCGACGAACAAGTCGATCGCCTATGCCGTGTCGCACCCCGACGAAGCCATCGCAGCCTTTGGCGAACGCTATGGCAACGCCTACGACCCGGCATTCATCAAGCAGCAATGGCTGGACACGATCCCGCTGTTCGGCGAGGTGGGCAGCGCGACGATGGAAACGCAGCTGTCGGATTGGGAAACGCTGGTGTCCGCGCTGGACAAGTACGACGTGCTGGACGGGCTGCTGCCGGCGTCGGAGTATTTCACCAACGACTACCTGCCGGAGTGAGCCTTGCCGCTGCTTGAAAATGGCAGGATCGTCCCGCCCTGGACCTATCGTCCGGGGCCGGATGTATCCATCGACCCGCCCGCGGGCCTGGTCCGCGCGCAGGAGCTGGCGCGCGGGGCCGCCGCCGCCGGTTGTGCCGCGGCCCGGCCGGGCGTGAGCGAGGCCCAGATCGACCTGGCCGTCAGCCGGTGGCTGGCGGGGCAGGGGGTCGGCGATGTCTGGACGATCACCAACGTGGGGGTCGGGGCGAACGCGCATACCTGTTTCCCCACCCAGGGGCCCGGCGAACAGGTCATGGGTGACAACGACCTGGCGATGATCGACGTGCACCCGGTGACGCCGGACGGCTTCTGGGGCGATTGCACCCGCTGCGCGATCACCGGCGACAATCCGGCGGCGACGGCGGGGTTGGCGGATCTGACGGCGCTGTATCACGAGGTGATGGCCGGGGCGCGGTCCGGGATGCCGGCGCAGGACCTGTTCGGCGCGATGCACGACCGGATGCGGGCCGAAGGGTTCACCCTGCTGGATACGCTGGCCAACATCGGCCATTCGCTGACCCCGGGGGCGGCGTATCTGCACGCCTTCATCGATGCGACGAACGACACGCCGATGTGGGGCGCCTGGGCGGTGGAACCCTTTGCCGAACGCGACGGCGCCGCCGTGAAGGTCGAGGACCTGTACTGGTTCGGCCGCGACGGTTGCATCCGCGTCTGAGGGATGGCCCATCCGTCACCGGGTGGGCCCTTTTCGCGCCGGTCGGCCGCCGGTGCGCGCAAGATCAAGGAACAGGAACATGTCTGACACCAGCCCGCCGAAACTTCGGCTTGCGCAGGTCTCTCGGCGCTTCGATGCCAACCTGGCGTTGTCGCCCACCGACCTGGACATCGCCGAGGGCGAATTCATCTGTGTCGTCGGCCCGTCGGGCTGCGGCAAGTCGACGATGTTCAACATCGTCGCCGGCGTGCTGAACCCCAGCGGCGGCAAGGTCGAACTGGACGGCCGCGACATCACGGGGCAGGCCGGGCAGGTGGGGTACATGCTGCAGAAGGACCTGTTGCTGCCCTGGCGCACGGTGCTGGACAACATCTGCCTGGGCGCGATCCTGCATGGCCGGGTCAGCCGGACGCAGCGGGCCGAAGGCGTGGCGCTGGCCGAACGCTATGGGCTGGGGGAGTTCATCAACCATTATCCGTCCGCCCTGTCGGGCGGGATGCGCCAGCGCGTGGCGCTGATGCGCACGCTGGCGATGCAGCGCGACGTGCTGCTGCTGGACGAACCGTTCGGCGCGCTGGACAGCATGACGCGGATGGCGATGCAGCAATGGCTGCTGTCGGTCTGGCAGGCGGAACGGCGCACGGTGATCTTTGTGACACACGACATCGACGAGGCGATCTTCCTGGCCGACCGCGTGGTGGTCATGTCGCCGCGCCCCGGGCGGATCCGCGACGTGCTGCCGGTGACGCTGCCGCGTCCGCGCGACCGCGAGGTGTTCACGGCGCCCGAGTTCCTGGCCCTGAAGGACCGGATCATGCACTACATCTACGACGAAGGGGACGCGACCGATGCAGCCTGAAAAACAGCCGCTCTGGCGGGTGATCCTGTTCCCCATCATCGCGCTGCTGCTGGTGATCGGCCTCTGGTGGGGGGCGGTCGCCTGGTACGACATTCCGCGCTACGTGATGCCGTCCCCGGGCGATGTCTGGACCCATATCAAGGGCGATCATGCCCGGCTGTGGGACGGGTTCGTGGTGACGTTCAAGGAATTCATCGTGGGCTTCGTGCTGGGCGCGGTTTCCGGGTTCGTGATGGCGGTGATCATGGACAGTTCGAAGACGGTGCGCGGCGTGCTGTATCCGATCCTGATCGTCAGCCAGGCGGTGCCGATCATCGCGATTTCGGCGGCGCTGACGATCTGGCTGGGCTTCGGGCTGGCGCCGAAGCTGGTGATCGTGGCGCTGGTGGTGTTCTTTCCGGTGGTGGTCAACGTGCTGGACGGGCTGCGGTCGGTCGATGCCGACCTGTTGCGGCTGGCCCGGTCGATGGGCGGCAGCGCCTGGTCGATCTTTCGCCACGTGAAGATGCCGGCCACGCTGACGCCGCTTTTTTCGTCGTTGAAACTGTCGGCGACGTTTTCGGTGACCGGCGCGGTGATCGCGGAATGGTCGGCCTCGACCTCGGGCGGGATCGGGGCCTACCTGATGCAGGCCAATTCGCGGCTGAACACCTCGGGCACCTTCGCGGCCATCGCCTATCTGGCGGTGCTGGGTCTGGTGGCCTTTGTGCTGGTCATCGCGGTCGAATACCTGATGACGCCGTGGCGCACGCGCCCGATGCTGCCGCGCTGGTCGCCGCGCTTCTGGCGCAAGTGACGGGCCGGTGCTAGAGCCGGGTCATACGGAGAGCGAAGCATGTCAGAGGTGAAGCAGGGCCGGTCGCGTCCGACGATCAAGGACGTGGCGGCCGAGGCGAAGGTTTCGGTCGGGACGGTCAGCGGCGTGCTGAACGACCGCGCCGGTGTCGCGCAGGACACCCGCGACCACGTGCAGGCGGTGATGAAGCGGCTGGGCTATGAACCCAACAGTTCGGCCCGGGCGATGCGGCGGAACCGGGTGTCGACCATCGGGCTGATCGTGCCGGACCTGCGCAACAGCTTCTTCAGCCAGGTGGCCGAAGGCGTCGAACGCGGGATTTCCGAACACGATATCCTGATGACGCTGTGCCTGAGCTGGGCCAAGTCCGAACGCGAGGAATATTTCGCCCAACTGCTGCGCAGCCAGCGGCTGGACGGCGTGGTCTACCTGTCGGGCACCGGCCTGCCGTCGGCGTCCCTGATCGAGCTGACGCGCAGCGGTGCGGTGGTTTTCGTCGACGAGGTGCTGGCGGGCATCGATTGCCCTTCGGTGCTGAGCGACAACCGGCGCGGCGCGCGCGAGATCGCGCGCTGCGTGCTGGAAAGCGGTCACCGGCGGATCGCGGTGATCGAGGGGCCGCGGCGGCTGTGGACGGCGGATCAGCGGCTGTCGGGCTTTCGCGAGGGGTTTTCCGCCGCCGGGATCGACCCGGACGCCGCGCGCTACCTGCCCGGGGATTACACCGAACGGTCGGGCTATCAGGGTGCCGCCGAACTGTTCGGCGGGCCCGAGGCGGATTGGCCGACGGCGGTGATCTGCGCCAATGACCAGATGGCCTTCGGCGTGATGGCGTTTTGCCGGGAACTGGGCATCGCCGTGCCGCGCCAGGTGTCGGTCACCGGGTTCGACGACGTGGCCGAGGCCGCGATGACCCGCCCGGCGCTGACAACCGTCGCCCAGCCGGGGTTCGAGATGGGGCGTTCGGCGGCCCTGTTGCTGCTGCATTCCATCGGCGTCAGGGCGACCGCGCCCGACGCGATCAGTTTTTCGACCAGCGTGCGCATCCGCGAGACCGTCGCCCGAATCGCCTGACCGATCCGGGGGCTGACGTGCCGCGCCTGTCGGCGTGGGCGTTGTCGTGGGTGCGGAACAATTGACCCGCTCCCGTCGCATCCCCGGACGGAAGCGGGCCTGATCATGCGTCCTTGATCATGGACGCCCGATCAGGTGACCTTGACGATCATGCTGCCAAGACCCTCGACCGCGATCTCCATCTCGTCGCCCTTTTCGACCGCCGCAACGCCCGACGGCGTGCCCGACAGGATCACGTCGCCCGCCGCCAGCTCGTAGTATTCCGACAGGTAGGCGATCTGTTCCGGCACCTTCCAGATCATCTGGTTCAGGTCGCCTTCCTGGCGCAGTTCGCCATTGACCTTCAGCGTGATGGCGCCGTGATCCAGGTGGCCGACCTCGGACACCGGGTGGATCGGCCCGACCGGGGCGGAGCCTTCGAAGGCCTTGCCGATTTCCCAGGGGCGGCCCAGCTTTTTCTGGATGCCCTGCAGGTCGCGCCGCGTCATGTCCAGCGACAGCGCGTAGCCATAGACATGGTCCAGCGCCTGTTCGACCGGGATGTCGCGGCCGCCGGATTTCAGCATCACCGCCATCTCGACCTCGTGATGTACGTCGCTGGTCTTTGGCGGATAGGGGAATGCGCCTGTCGGGTTCAGGTTGTCGGCGTTCTTCTGGAAGAAGAACGGATCCTCGCGGTCGGGATCGTGGCCCATTTCAATGGCATGCGCCGCGTAATTGCGCCCGATGCAATACACCCGGCGCACCGGGAAGATCAGCCTTGATCCAGCCACCGGCAGTGCCGTTACGGGGGGCTGTTCAATAGCGAATTGCACTGCCGCGTCGTCCATCATCAGATCTCCTTAAGCTGCGCCATTGGGCCGATTGATCCCGATCAATCAAAACCAATTTACCCCAACCGCGCTTTTTCTGTTGCGATTACCGGCAATTTATCCATATTCTCGACCAATGCAACCAAAATGATCGACCAATAAGGGGTGCAAGGTGACGGCGAAAGTTGAAACGGCGGATCGCAGGGAGGCCACGATGGCGCTGCGCGATTTCATCGAAGCCGGGAACTTTGCGCCGGGCGACCGGCTGCCGCCGGAACGCGAGCTGATGGTCAGCCTGGGCGTGACCCGCACCATGTTGCGCAAGGCGCTGGACAGCCTGGAACACGAGGGCCGGATCTGGCGTCACGTGGGCAAGGGGACGTTCATCGCGTCGCAATCGGAATCGACCAGCCCCGGGCGGCTGGCCACGCTGAGCGGGCAGGTGACCCCGGTGCACATGATGCGCGCCCGGCTGGCGCTGGAACCTGCGCTGGCGCGCGAGGCGGCGATCAATGCGTCGGACGCGGCGGTGCAAAAGATCATGGCGGCGCGCGACCGTGCGGTCGAGGCGCCGGGCTGGGACGAATACGAGGCCGAGGACGACGCCTTTCACCGCACCATCGCCGAGGCGACGGGCAACGTGCTGCTGCTGGAGCTGTTCGATCAGCTGAACCAGGTGCGCCGCGCCGTGGCCTGGAACACCGTGATCCGCCATGCGCCGCGCCCGCCGCGCGATCACAATTCATTCCGCGAACACGACCGCATCGCCCAGGGCATCGCGGCCCGCAACCCGACCGAGGCCCAGGCCGCCATGCGCGACCACCTGGGATCGGTTTCGGCACGTCTTTTCGGGGAGGTCTGAGCACCGGACGCCCCGACCACAAACAGAGAAGACCCGGAGAACCGGGCCCGCATCATGCATTCTTTGGGAGGAGAATAATGAGACACGTCATCAGGAACGTCGCGGCCGCGGCGATGGCATTGCCCATCGTGCTTGGCCTGACCGTGGCCCCGGCCCAGGCGGACAAGATCCGCATCGCCCTGGCCGAAACGCCGTCGGACGAACTGGCCGCCTTTTTCGTCGCGCTGGATCGCGCCAAGGCGAACGGGCTGGATTACGAATGGACCGCCTTTTCCGACGAGGAACTGGCCATCCAGGCCGTGCTGAGCGGGCAGATGGACATCGGGTTCGGCACGCCCTACGCCGCCATGCAAAGGTCGAAGGCGCCGCTCAGGATCGTCTTCCAGTTGTCCAAGCTGAAGTTCTTTCCGGTCACCACCAAGAAATACAGCACGCTTGAGGACCTGAACGGCGAACCCATCCTGCTGCATTCGCGCGGCGGCGGCACCGATTCCATCGCCAACGTGATCGAGGAACGGGTGGGCATCACCTTCGGCGAACGGTCTTATGTGCCCGGATCGTCGAACCGGGTTGCAGCACTTCTGGGCGGGCGGGCCGATGCGACGATCATCGACCTGTCGAACAAGAACAAGCTGATGCGCAGCGAGGCGGCCGACAACTTCAACGTGCTGGACATGTTCGACGTCGAGGCCAGCGACGAGGCGCTCTTCGCCAACCTCGACTGGATCCAGGCGCACGAGGACGAGGTCGACATCTTTGTCAGCGCCCTTGTGTCCACCTGGCGCGACATGCAGGCGGATCCCACGATCATCCGCCGCGAAACCGACCCCGACGGGCCGATCGGGCAGTTGCCGAAGGAGATCCTGGACGGGCTGGACGGGTTCTATGCCGATGCGGTCGAGGGCGGCCTGTATGACCCCGATGGCGGCGGGCGCAAGGCGGCGATGGCCGACATGGAATGGTACACCGCCGCGGGCCAGCTGGACGGGGATCCTGCCGAGCTGAACATCGAGGACTTCTGGTATCTCGCCCCGCTTGACGCCGCGACGAAATGACGGGTGACGGCCCCGCGCGCCTGCGCGGGGCCCCGCCTGTCCTGCACGAATCCCTGTTCTGCACGAATTCCTGTCCTGCACGAGGCCAGACCATGATTGAGCGATCCCTTCTGTTGAAACTGCTGTCCGTGGCGATCCTGTTCGGCGCCTGGGAAATCGCCGGGCGAATCCCGGTCAGCTATGCCTTTCCGACCTTCACCGAGACGATGGGCGCGCTGATCCGGATGATCGCCGACGGCAGCCTGCTGAACGCCTACGGCGAAACGCTCCAGCCGCTTGTGGTGGGGGTGGCGATCTCGGCCATCCTCGGGATCGCGATCGGCCTGTGGGTCGGGCTGAACACCTTCTTCGACTGGCTGTTTTCGCCCATCTTCGTCGTGATGCAGGCCGCGCCGCTGGCCGCGCTGATCCCGCTGCTGGTGCTGGCCTACGGCATCGGGCTGACGTCCAAGGTGATGGTGGTGTGCATCATGGCGATGCCGGTGATCGTGCTGAACACTGCCGGGGCCGTGCGCAACACGCCGGAATCGCTGAAGGAAATGGGCCGGTCCTTTCTGGCCTCGGACCCGTCGATCATCCTGAACATCGTGCTGCCCGCCGCCTCGCCGCTGATCTTTGCGGGCCTGCGGCTGGGGGTATCGGCGGGGTTCATCGGCGCGATCCTGGCCGAACTCAAGATCACGCCGACCGGCGTCGGCGACATCATCACCTACAGCCGGTCCATCGCCGATTACCCGGCGATGTACGCGGCGATCCTGTCGATCATCCTGCTCGCGGTCCTGTTCCTGAACCTGCTGGAAAAGACCGAGACCCTGCTCTTCAAAGGAAACCAACGTGGCTATGTCTCAGATTGAACGGGTGGTGGAACTACCTCTGCCCAAAAGCGCCGTTTCCGTGCGCCACATCTCGAAGAACTTCGGCGCCGTCCAGGCGCTGAGCGACATGTCGCTGGAATTCCCGGCCGGCCAGCTGACATCGCTGCTGGGGCCGTCGGGCTGCGGCAAGACCACGCTTCTCAAGATCATCGCGGGGCTGCTGGAACCGAGTTCGGGCGAGGTCGAGGTCAACGGGCGCAAGGTGTCGGGCCCCGGGCCGGACCGGGCCTTTGTCTTCCAGGATTTCGCGCTGATGCCCTGGGCGACGGTGATGCGCAACGTGACCTTCGGGCTGGAAATGCGCGGCACGGCCCGGTCCGAACGCGAGGGGATCGCCGAGAAATACATCAGGGAGGTCGGGCTGGCCGGGTTCGAACGCAGCTATCCGCACGAACTTTCGGGCGGCATGCGCCAGCGCGTGGGGCTTGCCCGGGCGCTGGCGGTGAACGCGGATGTCCTGTTGATGGACGAACCGTTTTCGGCGGTCGACGAACAGACCAGGCGCAAGTTCCAGGAAGACCTGCTGGCGCTGGTGCAGAACGAAAAGAAGACCTTCATCTTCGTCACCCATTCGATCGAGGAAGCGGTCTATGTCTCGGACCAGATCGCCATCCTGCTGCCGCGCCCCAGCCGGGTGTCGGAAATCATCCGCCCGTCGAATTTCCGCAACAAGGGCATCGACAACATCCGGCGCGATCCCGAATACCTCGACATCGTGGACGAGATCTGGGCCTCGCTCAGGACCTATGTGGAGTAAGCCATGACGCTGTTCGGATACCGTTTGCCCGCCATGTCGTCGCTGATCGTCTGGGCGCTGTTGTGGGAAATCGTCGGCCGGCTGGGGCTGACGTTCTTCGTGCCGCCGCTGTCGAAGGTGCTGGTGACGCTGTTCGAGGTGATCCAGACGTCCGCGTTCCAGAAGGCGCTGGCGGAAACCGCCTATGCCTTTTCCGCCGGTGTCTGCATCGCCATCGTGATCGGCATTCCCGTCGGCATTCTTATGGGCAAAAGCCGCCTGCTGGACGAATTGCTGCTGCCCTGGGTCAACGTGTTCCTCAGCGCGCCGCTGACCGCGCTGGTGCCGGTGCTGATGGTGCTGTTCGGCTTCGGCATGAAGGCGATCATCATCACCACGACGCTGTTCGCGGTCTGGATCATCATCCTGAACGCGCGGGCCGGGGTGCGCCAGATCAACCGGTCGCTGGTGGAAATGGCCCACAGCTTTGGCGCGTCGCCATTGAACGCGTTCTTCCAGGTCTATTTCTGGGCTGCCCTGCCGGAAATCCTGGGCGGCGTGCGCATCGGCGTCATCCGCGCGGTCAAGGGTGTGATCATCGGCCAGCTGCTGATCTCGATCGTGGGGTTCGGCGCGCTGTTCGAACTGTATTCGGCGAACTTCCTGATGGCCCATTTCTGGGCGGTGCTGATCGTGCTGTTCGGCCTGGCCTTCACAATATCCGAAATCCTCGCCTACCTGGAACGGCGCGTCGCCTATTACGCGGCCAAACGCTAGACCCGGTCGGGGGGCGATGCCGTCACACGTCCTGCAGGTAGGCCGTCAGGGTCTGGTGGGCGTGCAGGATGCGGATGATTTCGATCCCCGGCGGGTCGGCGCGGTAGATGACCAGGTGGGCGCCGTTGGGATGGATGCGCACGGGCGGGGTCAGTTCGGTGCGTTCGCGCGCCATCTCGGGGAATTGGGCCAGCAGGTCGAACAGCGAAAACAGCCCGTCGGCATAGCGTTCCGCCTGGGATTCGCCCCAGCCGGCCACGCCGGCGCGCCATATGGCGGCAAGGTCGTCCTGGGCGGCCGGGCGCAGCGTCCAGCCGGGGCTATCGGTCATCCCGCGCGCGCATCCGGGCCTTGAAGGCGTCCCGGTCAAACGGTTCGGCCGGTCCGCTGGCAAGGCCCGCGTCCAGAGCGGATTGCAGTTCGGCAATCGCTTCGCTGCGGGCCCGGTCCCGGCGGATCAGGTCACGGACATAATCGCTGGTATTGGCATAGCGGCCGGACTTGGCCTGGCTTTCGGCCCAGGCCTTCATCGGATCCGGCAGGGATATGTTCATGGTGCCCATGGCTGGTCTCCTTCCCTGCGGAAAGTATGGCAAACCTTGCCATCCCGCAAGCCCGATGAGGGTCCGGGGTGCGTTAATGAGCCTGCACCCGCCTGCGCGCGGCGCGGTGCGACCAGATCCCCATGGCCAAGGGCACCAGGCCGAGGCCGTTCGTCAGCTCCAGCACGCCAAGGGTCAGCCAGGCCAGCAGGCACAGCCCGGCGATGGCGGGGAACAGGCCAGCGGGCCGGTGGCCAGCACAAGGGCGCCCATCGCGCCCCCTGCCTGCAAAAGGGTACGGCGGTTGATCATCGACTCTCCTCCCTGTCGTGATCTTCCTTTGGGTTCAGAAACTCAAATATAGTTGATAATGGCAACAAATAACTCGTGATCGGAATGCGCGTCTGGTCGCATGGGGCACGTATTTGTCTAGTAAAATATGGATATATATGCGGCTTATGCGGAAATTAGGGCGCAAAGAACCCTGTTGATCTTCCCGAACAGATAGATGATAAACGCAACGAATATGGAGGACGGACCATGCCGGACATCGTGATCTGCGAATGCTTCGCCCGGGACGGGCTGCAGCACGAACCTGCGGTTCCGCCCACCGAAACCAAGCTGTCGCTGCTGGAAGGCTTCGCCGCCGCCGGTTTTCGCCGGATCGAGGCGACCAGCTATTCCCACCCCGCCCGCGTGCCCGGGTTCGCCGATGCCTCCGACCTGCTGGCGCGGCTGCCGCGCCGGGACGGGGTGGCTTACAAGGCGACCTGCCCGAACCCGCGCGCGGTGACCCGCGCGCTGGAGGATCGCGCGATCGGCCACGGAGCCGAGGAGATCTCGATTCTGGTGTCGGCGACGGAGGCGCACACCCGGCGCAACCTGCGCGCCACGCGGGACGAACAATGGGACCGGGTTGCCGAAATGGCGGCGCTGGGGCGGGGCAGGTTCCGCATGGTGGGCGTAATTTCGATGGCGTTGGGCTGCCCGTTCGAAGGCCCGGTCGATCCGGGCCGCGTGGTCGAGGATGCGGCGCGCTTCGCCGACCTGGGGTGCGCATTGCTGACCGTGGGCGACACCATCGGGGCGGGCACGCCGACGAAGGTGCGCGCGCTGTTCCGCCGCCTTCTGGACGAGGTCCCGGCGATCACGCCGGTCGCCCATTTCCACGACACGCGCGGCAGCGGCATCGCCAATTGCATCGCCGCGCTGGAGGCCGGGGCGACCCATTTCGACAGCGCCATGGGCGGTGTCGGGGGGCATCCGGCCAAAATCAGCTACGGCGCCGGCGATACCGGCAACGTGGCGACCGAAGACCTGGTGGCGCTGTTGGACGCCGAGGGACTGGACCACGGGATCGACATGGACAGGCTGATGCGGGCGTCATCCGCTTGCGAAGAGGCCCTGGGCCGGCGGCTTTTGTCGCGCGTGGCCCGAACGGGATTGTGGCGCGACGCCGCCGAGACGAGGGAAAAGGAGGATGTTTGACGTGTCCGACGACCATCTGGTGCTGACCGAGGATCGCGGCCCGATCCGCATCGTGACGATGAACCGGCCCGACAAGCTGAACGCGCTGAACACCGCGCTGACGCAGCAGCTGCTGGATGCGCTGGAAGCGGCGGATGGCGATGACACGATCCGTGCGGTGGTCGTGAACGGTGCCGGGCGCGGGTTCTGCGCCGGTGCCGACCTGCAGGAATTCAAGCACCTGACGCCCGCGCAATCCGGCGCGGTCGAGGCGCGCGCCGATCTGACCTGCCGGTTGCAGATGGCGATGCAGAAGATGGCCAAGCCCGTTGTCGCCGCCGTGCATGGCGCGGCGGTGGGGGGCGGCGCGGGCATCGCCATCGGCTGCGACATGGTCGTCGTCTCGGACAGCCTGAAATTCGGCTATCCGGAGGTGAAGCATTCCATCGTCCCCGCGCTGGTGATGACCGGGTTGGTGCGTGCGCTTGGCCGCAAGCAGGCGTTCGAGATGATCTCGCTGGGCCGCCTGATCGGCGCGCAGGAGGCGCAGGCGCTGGGGCTGGTGAACCGCGTGGTGGCGGGCGATCCGCTGCCGGCCGCGCTGGAGATCGCCGAGGTCTGGGCCAGGGCCGAACCGCGCGCCATGCGCGCCGCCAAAAGCCTGATGTACCGGGTCGAGGACCTGCCGATGGAGGCCGCGATGCTGGCCGGGCGCGACGTGAACGCGCTGATGCGGTCGTTCCGGGAGAGCGCGGCATGAGGCCACTGGACGGCATCAAAGTGGTCGATTTCAGCCGCGTTCTGGCGGGGCCGATGGCCACCCAGATCATGGCCGAATACGGCGCCGAGGTGACCAAGATCGAACGCCCCGGCGTGGGCGACGAAAGCCGCGTGTTCGAGCCGGTTTTCGAAGGCGGCCAAAGCGCCTATTACGCGGCCTTCAACCGATCCAAACGATCGATCGCCGTCGATCTGAAGTCGGACGAGGGGCGGCGGCTGGCCTTTGACCTGGCCGCGCAGGCCGACGTGCTGGTGGAAAATTTCCTGCCCGGGGCCATGGCCCGCATGGGGCTGGGCTTTGATGCGCTGAAAGAGGCCAATCCGGGGCTGGTCTATGTCTCGAACACCGGGTTCGGGCAAACCGGTCCTTATGCGAAACGCAAGGGTTACGACACGATCTTCCAGGCGCTGTCGGGGGTCATCGACCTGACCGGTCATCCCGACGGGCCGCCCGCCAAGGTGGGGGTGCCCTTTGCCGATCTGACCTCTGGCCTGTGGATCCTGATCGCGGCGCTGACCGGGCTGCTGGGCCGGGTGAACTCGGGGCAGGGGTGCCACGTCGACATGGCGATGATGGACGCGCAGGTCAGCCTGCTGAGCCTGCCCGCCGCGCGCCACTTTGCCCTGGGCGAAACGCCGACACGCACCGGGACTGAACACCTGGGTCGCGTGCCGTCGTCGGCCTTTGCCTGTCAGGGCGGTGAATGGCTGTTCATCTCGGCCTCGGATCAGCATTGGCCGATCCTGTGCCAGACGCTGGGGCTGGAGGCGATGGCGAAGGATTCCGGTCTGGCCAAGAACATCGACCGGGTCACGCGGCGGGCCGAGGTGACCCATGCGCTGGCCGATGCCATCGCCACCCGCGACCGGGCCGAGCTGGCCCCCGCCCTGCGCGCCGCCGGTGTCCCGGCGGGCGAGGTCAACACGGTGCCCGAGATCCTGAACGATCCGCACACCCGGGCCCGCGGCTTGGTCGCCACCTATGACGACCCCGACCGCGGCGCGACCCCGGGCCTGCGCACGCCGCTGCGCTATTCCGGCTACGACGCTCACCGGTTCGAAGCGCCGCCCAAGCTGGGCGCCGACACCGACCGCATCCTGCGCGAGGACCTGGGCCTGGACGAGGCCACCATCGCCGCCCTTTACGAGAAGAGGATCGTGCAATGACGCAGAACGGACTGGTCCGGCTGGAGGATCACGGCGCCCGGGTGGACGTGGTGCTGAACCGCCCCGACGCGCGCAATGCGCTGAACCTGCCGATGTGCGAGGACCTGATCGACGCCTTCGCCCAGATCGCTTCCATGCCCGACGCCGGGATCGTGGTTCTGCGTGCCGAAGGTCCGGTGTTCTGCGCCGGGGCCGATCTGAAGGAGCGCAAGGGCCGGGACGAGACCTGGGTCAAGGCGCGTCGCCGGCTGGCGTTTCAGGCCTACGAGACGATCGGCAATTGCGCCCTGCCGGTGATCGCGCAGGTGCAGGGCGCTCTGGTGGGTTCGGGGGGCGAGATTGCCATGAGCTGCGATTTCATCGTCGCGTCCGACGCCGCCACCTTCCGCTTTCCCGAACCGCAATGGGGCACCGTGGGCGCGACCCAGCGCCTGCAGCGCGTCATCGGCGTGCCCCGCGCGAAAGAGCTGTTGTACACCGGCCGCGTCATGGGCGCGCAGGAGGCGCATCGCGTCGGGCTGGTGACCACCCTGACCCCGGCGGACAGCCTGACCGCGACGGTGAACGAGATGGCCGAACGGATCCTGCACGCGCCGGCGCTGGCGCTGCGGCTGACCAAGCATTGCATCGACCAGGGCGCGCGGACCGATCTGAATTCGGGCATCCGGATCGAACTGGCGGCCATCGACCGGCTGCTGTCGGAAAGCGACTGGAAAGGCAGCGTCGACCGGTTCGGCCAGCAGATCGGATCGGCGGTGACGGAGAAGAAGGCATGAGCTTTGACATTGACACATTGTGCCCCGTCACCGTGCAGGCCGCCCTGGCCCGCGCCGCTGCATTGGCGCCGGATGTCGAGGCGCTGGTGGCGCCCGACGGGCGGGTGACCTTTGCCGAGCTGGCCGACCGGGTCGCTCTGACGCGCGCGGCGCTGCATCGGGCGGGCATCCGGCGGGGCGATCACGTGGGCCTGTGCCTGGGCAACGGCGTGGCGTTCGAAACGCTGTTCCTGGCGCTTGGCACGCTGGGCGCGGTGTCGGTGCCGGTCAACACCCGGCTGAAGGCGGATGAAATCGCCTATGCCCTGCGCCAGTCGCGGGTGCGGGTTCTGCTGACCGCCGACCGCCTGCTGACCGTCGATTTCATCGCCACCCTGCGGCAGATCCTGCCGGCCATCGACACGCCCGGCGCACTGCCCGACGCGGCGCTGCCGGATCTGGAACGGATCGTGGTGCTGGGCGACAATATCCCCGCCGCTGCCCAGGGCTGGGACGCGATGGTGGCGGGTGCGCCCGCCGATCCCGGCCCGCAGGCCGGGCCGGATGACACGCTGTTGATCCAGTACACATCGGGCACCACGGCCTATCCCAAGGGCGTGATGCTGAGCCATCGGTCGATGCTGGGCAACGGGTTCGTGTCGGGCCAGCGGATCGGGCTGCGCACCGGCGACAGGTTCCACTCCTCGCGCCCCTTCTTCCACGTGGCCGGAACCACGCTGTCGATCCTGGCCTGCCTGCAGAACCTGGCGACGCTGGTGACCATGACCCGGTTCGAACCGGGCGAGGCGCTGGCGATGCTGGAGGCCGAGAGGTGCACGCATTTCTCGGGCAACGACACCATGGCGCTGATGCTGCTGAACCATCCCGACCGGCCCAAACGCCAGCTGTCGCTGCGCGGTGGCTGGGTGGCCGGGTCGCAATCGGTGCTGCGCCGGGTCGCGACCGAGATGGGCGCGCGCGAGGTGGTTTCAGGCTATGGCCTGTCCGAAGCCTCGCCCAATATCGCGCAATCCTGCTGGTGGGAAAACGAGGAGATCCGCACCGGCGGGCGCATGCGCCTGCAGCCGGGGCTTGAGCTGCGCGTGGTCGATGCCGCCACGGGGGCCGATTGCGCGCCGGGTCAGGCGGGCGAGATCCGGGTGCGCGGCTGGTCGGTGATGAAGGGCTATTTCGACATGCCCGAGAAGACCGCCGAGACGCTGGACGGCGACGGTTGGCTTGCCACCGGCGACCTGGGTCGGCTGGGTGCGGACGGGCGGTTGGAATTCGTCGGGCGGCTGAAGAACATCGTGCGGGTGGGGGGCGAGAATGTCTCGCCCGAGGAGGTCGAGGACCGGCTGCACCGCCATCCCGCGATCAAGCAGGCGCAGGTGGTGGGCGTGCCCGACGACCGGCTGGTCGAGGTCTGCGCCGCCTTCGTCATCCTGAACGAGGGCGCGGTGCTGGAACCCGCCGCGCTGATCGACTGGGCGCGGGGCATGATGGCGGGGTTCAAGGTGCCGCGCCATGTCTGGATCGTCGGCGGGTTCGAAAAGATCGGCATGACGGCGTCGTCCAAGATCCAGAAATCGCGACTGGCCGAACACGCCTGCCGCCTGCTGAACCAGGAGACCGCGGCATGATGCGGATCGAAACCGATGTGACGCGCCTGCTGGGTATCGACCTGCCGATCCTGCAGGCGGGCATGTCCTGGGCGTCGTCCAACGCCGCGCTGCCGCTGGCGGTGTCGCGGGCCGGCGGGCTGGGCGTGATCGCGGCGGGGCCGATGTATCCGGATGCGCTGGAGGAAGCCATCGACACGGTCCGCGCGGGCACCGACCGGCCCTTTGGCGTGAACATGCCGTTGTACCGCAAGGGCGCGGACGAGGTCCTGGACCTGCTGGAGGCCAAGCGCATCCCCGTGCTGATCGCCTCGCAGGGCGGGCCGCAGAAGTACCTTGACCGGTTCAAGGCGGCGGGCACCACCTGCCTGCACGTGGTCGCGTCCGAACTGCACGCGGTGAAGGCCGCCGACAAGGGGGTCGACGGGCTGATCGTGGTGGGCGGCGAGGCGGGGGGGCATCCGCCGGCCGACCTGGTGTCGACGCTGGTGCTGGTGCGCGCGGTGGCCGAGGCGACGCAGGGGCGCGTGCCGCTGGTGGCCTCGGGCGGCTTTGCCGACGGGCGCGGGTTGGCGGCGGCGCTGGCGCTGGGGGCCGGGGCGGCCAACTTCGGCACCCGGTTCATCGCCACGCCCGAGGCAGGCGTGGCAGGGGCCTACAAGCAGGCCGTGGTCGGCGCCGGTGTCGCCGACACCCGCGCCATCGGTCGGGGCCTGGGCATGATCCGGGCCATCGCCAATTCCTTCACCGACCAGATGGAGGCGCTGGAACTTGAAGGCGCTGCCGAGGACACGCGGCGCGCAGTCTTCATGGCTTCGTCGCTGAAGATGGCGGCCCTGGACGGCGACACGGCGCGCGGCAAGGTCGAGGCCGGCCAGAGCACCGGGCTGGTCCACGCGGTTCTGCCCGCCGCCGAGGTCGTGGCCGAGATCGCCCGGGATTACGCCGCCTGCCGGACCGCGCTGCCGCAGGCCGAACCCATATCGGTGGCCGCCCAATAGGCCACCCGGATCGACCGGATTGGTGGAAAAGCCGCCGGTCCGACAGGAATGCTCCTTGTGGCCCAAGGCCCGGGGAACAGGGAAACGGGGCACGGGAGTGGCCCCAGGAGAGGAGGAAATTCGAAATGATCAGCGATCTGACACGGCGCGCTTTCATGAAACGCAGCGCCATGGTGGCCGGTGCGGGGCTGGTGATGCCCGGCGCCCTGCAAGCCGGGGTCCCGTCGAAATTGCAATGGACGGCGGCGGATGTCGGGTCGTCCGGCTATATCGAGGCCACGGCGATCGCCAACGCCTTGATCGAACAGCATGGATCGCGCGTCCGCGTGGTGCCGTCGGGCACGTCCGTCGGGCGGATGATGCAGCTGAAACAGGGCCGCGTGTCGCTGGGGTTCCTGGCCAACGAGGCCTATTTCGCCTCCGAGGCGCTGTACGATTTCTCGACCCGTGAATGGGGGCCGCAGGACCTGCGCGCGCTGATGGGACGCGAGGCGCTGTTCGGCATCGTGACCACGGCCAAGTCCGGCATCACGTCCATCGCCGATCTGAAGGGCCGCCGGGTGGCGCTGATCCAGGCGCACCCGTCGACCAACTTCAAGGTGCAGGGCGTGCTGGCCTTTGCCGGTCTCGGCTGGGACGATGTCGAGGCGATCGAGGTGCCGGGCTATTCCGCCGGTCTGCAGGCCGTTCTGGACGGGGCCGTCGATGCCGCGGGCGCCGTGGTCGGCGCATCCGTCCTGCGCGAGATCGAGGCCAGCCCCGATGGCATCGGCTGGCTGCCCGTGCCCGCCGACGACGCCGAAGGCTGGGCCCGGATCAACGCCAGCGCGCCGCTTTTCGCGCCGTCGCTGATGACCAGCGGGCCGGGCGCGTCCGAAGAGAACCCCGTGCCGCTGGTGGGCTATCGCTATCCGATCCTGTCGGTCTATGCCGAGGCGTCCGTCGACGATGTCTATGACATGACCAAGGCCATCGTGGAAGGCTACGACCTGTACAAGGACGCCGCCCCGGTGATGCCGGCCTATGACGTGAACAAGGCGGGCCATCCGCCCTACGACACGCCCACCCACGACGGGGCAAAGAAGTACTTCGAGGACATCGGCATCTGGACCGAAGCGGACGAGACCTGGAACACCAACCGCCTGGCGCGGCTGGCCCGGGTGCAGGAAGGCTGGGCCGCGGCGACCGAGGCGGCCGACGACCAGGGCGTCGCCGACAAGGATTGGCCCGCCTTCTGGGACCAGTACCGCGCCGACCATCTCTGAGCCCTTCATGGCGGGACCGGTGCGCCGGTCCTGCCCGTACTCCCCGATTTCAGGTAAGCCATGTCCGATGCCGCAATGACCGATACAGATTTCCCGGGCGAGGATCTGCGCCCCGAAACGTCCCGCCTGCATCAGACCCGGTTCGTCGTCTTTCCGCTGACGGCGGTGGCGCTGCTGCTGGTGGCCAACCAGGTGTTCCTGCTGCGCATCGGGGGGTTCCAGATGCCCAGCACGGGGCTGTATTACGCCCTGATCGGGTTCTTCTTCGCGATCCTCTTCCTGACCTTCCCGATGCGCAGGGCCGACGACCGGCGCGTGCCGGTCTATGACTGGGCCTTCGCCGCGGTCTCGCTGGGGGCGGGGGTCTATTTCGCGTCGATCTCGGGGGATATCATCAACCGGGGCTGGGATTACAAGGCGCCCGACATGCCCACGCTGCTGGCGCTGGCGCTGTTCCTGCTGGTGCTCGAAGGGCTCAGGCGGACGGGGGGCATGGTGCTGTTCACCATCTGCCTGGCCTTCGCGGTCTTCCCGACCTTCGCCGATCACCTGCCCGGCCTTCTGTGGGGCAGCCAGTACACCCCGCGCGAGACGCTGTCGGCCTACGTGATGGGCTCGGGCGCGATCGTCGGCGTGCCGGTGCAGGTGGTCAGCGAGCTGGTCATCGGCTACCTGCTGTTCGGCGCCGCGCTGACGGTGACCGGGGGTGGCAGGTTCTTCATGGATTTCGCCAGCGCGCTCATGGGCCGTGCCCGGGGCGGGCCGGCCAAGGTCTCGATCATCTCGTCGGGGCTGTTCGGATCGCTGTCCGGTTCGGTCGTGTCCAACGTGATCTCGACCGGGGCGTTCACCATTCCCACCATGAAACGCTGCGGCTACCCGGCCTCCTACGCCGGCGCGGTCGAAGCCTGCGCCTCGACCGGGGGGTCGATCATGCCGCCGGTGATGGGGGCGGCGGGTTTCATCATGGCGTCGTTCCTGAACGTACCTTATTCCACCGTTGTTTCGGCCGCGATCCTGCCGGCGGTGCTGTTTTATGCCGCGCTGCTGTTGCAGGTCGACGCCTATGCCGCCCGCAACGGGCTGGAAGGCATGGACGAATCCGAATTGCCCCGTCTTGGCCCGACCCTGCGCGAGGGCTGGCCGCACATGGTGGGCGTGCTGACGCTGGTGGCGCTGATCCTGTTCTTCCACATGGAACGGTCCGCGCCGTTCTTCTCGGCCGGGTTCATGCTGGCCATCTCGATCCTGCGCGCCCCGCGCGACACGTGGACCATGATCCGCGACACGCTGGTCGAAACCGGGCGCAGCGGCGCCTACCTTTTCGGCATCCTCGCCGGCATCGGTCTGATCGTCGGCTCACTTTCGATCACCGGTGTCGGCAGCTCGGTTTCGCGCGAACTGGTGCATGCGGCGGGCGACAACCTGTACCTGCTGCTGGTCTTCGGCGCGCTGACCAGCTTCGTTCTGGGCATGGGGATGACGGCCAGCGCCTGCTACATCTTCCTGGCGATCATCCTTGGCCCCGCGCTGACATCGCAGGGGCTGGACGTGGTGGCGAGCCACCTGTTCATCCTTTACTGGGGCATGCTGTCCTACATCACCCCGCCCGTGGCGCTGGCCGCCGTGGTGGCGGCGGGGATATCGGGCAGCGGCGGGCTGCAGACCGGCATCCGCGCCATGCGGCTGGGATCGGTGCTGTTCATCCTGCCCTTCGCCTTCGTGCTGAACCCGGCCCTGATCCTGCGGGGCGATGCCCTGCACGTGATCCAGGCCATCGGCACCGCCGGTCTGGCGATCTGGTACATCTCGGCGGCCTTCGAGGGGTGGCTGTATTTCGCCGGACGCCTGTCCATGGCGCTGCGCGTGGCGGCGATGATCGCGGGGCTGGCGCTGTTGATCCCCGAGGGCAACAGCGACGTCATCGGCCTGGCGCTGGCCGTCGCCGTGATGGCCGTGGCACAGTGGCAGAAACGCCGGAGCACGGCTGCCGCATGAAGATCGACGGCTGGTCGGTCGAGGCGGTCGAACACCGCAACCTCGACCCGGAATGGCACTATGCTGGGCGCGACGTGCCCCGTCTGCCGGGGCTGCGCGTGGCGCTGCGGGCGGGGGCGTGGATGGGCGAAGGCTATGCCCCGTTCCTGCCGCACCTGGATGCCAGCGCGCAGGCGCTGACGGAAACGGGCCGCGCCCTTGCCGCCCCGATGACGGGGGCGGATGTTCTGGACCTGGATGGCGCGCTGGCGCGTCTTGGCCCCTGTGGTCGGGCGCTGAACGCGGCGCGCTCGGCCGTCGAGATGGCGTTGCTGGACCTGGCGGCGCGGGCGCGCGGGCAAAGCGTGGCGCGGATGCTGGGGGGCGTGCCCGTCCCGGTGCCGGTGCTGCGGATCATCCCGGTCAAGACGCCCGATCGCATGGCCGCGATCGCGGCAGCGCTGGTGGCCGAGGGCTATGGCGCATTGAAGCTGAAGGCGACCGGGACCATCGGGGACGACATCGCCCGCATCGCTGCCGTGCGCGCGCGCGTCGGGGATGACGTGGTGCTGACCGTCGATGCCAACCAGGCCTGCGATGTGATCGGCGCGCTGGCCTTCGAGACCGCGCTGCGCCCGCTTGGCGTCTGGTCGCTGGAACAACCCGTGCCCGCGGGCGATCCCGCCGTTCTGGCGCAGGTCCGGGCCGGGGCGGAAACGCGGATCGAAGCGGACGAGGCCCTGTTCACCCAACCCGACCTGGACCGTCTGCTGGCCGCAAGGGCCCCCGACGGGATCAGCCTGAAACTGGCCCGGTCCGGCGGGCTGCTGCCGTCCCTGCAGATGGCGCGCGCGGCGCAGGCCCGGGGCGTTCATGCGCGCATCGGCACCGCCTTCGGCGGCCCGCTGGTGACGCTGGCCACCGCGACGCTGGCGGCGCTGCATGCCTGTTCAGGCCCCGCCGAATGCGCCGAGTTCACCCATTTCAACGACGAGGATCACCTTTGGCCCGACATCCGGGCCGGCGTTCTGACCCTGCCGGACTCCCCCGGTTTCGGCCAGGTGCGCCGGACGCCCTGGCAGGCGCCCTGGCTGGACTAGACCTCAGGGAATTTCGGATTCGAAGATCGTGGCGGGCGGTGGCGGGCGGCGGCGCGGCGTCGTTTCGCCCTTCAGTTCGCGCAGGTACGCCATCGACCCGCGCGACACCTTCTCCATCAGGCGCATCAGCTCGCAGCGTTCTTCCTGTGTCAGTTCCGTCAGCATGTGGCGGTTGCGTTCCCGCGACGCGGCCAACACGTCCCGAACCAGCTTCTGGCCCGCCGGCGTCAGGCGCAGGTTCACGCTGCGCTTGTCGTCGGGGTTCGCTTCGCGCGCGATGAATCCGCGATCTTCCAGCACGGAAACCGTGCGGCTCATCTGGCTTTTCTGCACGCCCGCACGTTTCGCCAGCACATGCAGCGGCGCGACGCCCAGGAAATCCAGCACGGCCATGGCGCGCCAGTCATGGGTGTTCAGGTCGAAATGGGGCTTCAGGCCCAGCAGCGCAATGCGCGAAGACAGACCGGCAAGGCGCTGAAGATTATAGGAAAACAGATACCGGATGTCGTCGTCGTTGTGGCCAATTCCATCAATATCGTCGTTGGTGGTCAAGGTCGCCCCCTGGGTGCGTAAACGATTTAGGTAACACTGTATCCTATATCGTTGCCATTTCAACCACATGCACGACGACGTGACGGTGCGACAGGTGCGGCTGGCTCTCGGGGGGCATCCCGCTATAGTCGCGACGCGCCTGAATTTCGCCGGGGAGACCATGAAGAACCTCGATCTGTTCCGTTCCTTTGCCGTGCTGGGCGAGCTGTGCAATTTCTCGGCCGCCGCCGCACGGCTGGGGATCGCGCAGCCCACGCTGACCAAGCAGATCGCCCGGCTTGAAGACCTTCTGGGCACCCAGCTGTTCAACCGGTCCCGGCAGGGCACCGAGCTGACCGAGTTCGGCCGTCAGTTCCTGGCCGAGGTGCAGCCGCTGGTGCGCGAGGCGGACCGGATCTGGGACCTGGGCCAGCGGATGGCGGGGGGCGAGACCGGGCGCCTGGCCGTCGGCTTCACCTTTTCGGCGCTCGAGGTCATGACCCGCGCCCTGATCGCCTATCGCGACGCCTACCCCGAGGTCGAGCTGACCTTCGACGACATATCCTCGCGGTCGCAATTGCCGATGGTGCGCGACCGGCAGCTGGACGTGGCCTTTGCCCGCTGGCCCGGCGCGCCGGACCTGGCGTCGCGCATGGTGTCGCGCGACCGGCTGGCCTTTGTCTTTCCGGCCAGCCTTGCCGACCGGATCGACGACATCGACAGCCCGGCGGTTCGCAACCTGCCGTTCGTGCGGCTGAAGAAATCCGTCGCGCCCGGGTTCGAAGGCGCGGTCGAACGGCTGTTCGCGTGGAAAGAGCTTAACCCCGTGGTGACCCATTGGGTCAACGAGAGCCTGGTGCAGCTGCGCATGGTATCGGCCGGGTTCGGCGTTGCGGTCATGCATGAATCGGCGCTGGTTGGCATCATCGACAGCCACGCGATCATTGCCCAGGGCATCGAAGGTCCGGCGCTGGCCTGGCAGGTGGGCATGTTCTGGCGCAAGGACGAACGGAACCCGGTGGTCTGGAATTTCCTGCGCATCGCGCAGGAGACCATGGGCCTGCCGCAGGGCAGTGCCGGCGCGCCTCATTCCTAAACCTATCACAGATTGAACATCTTTGCGGTTCAAAGCGACCCTGTCCGGGCCCATGTTCCCTATCGACCAGGAAACAAAGCTTCATGCGCGGCGACGGGTGGTGGGCGCGATGGGCATAAGCCCCCCGCTCAGGCAGACCGGACGCCCCCGCCGTCACAGGAGACAGGATCGCCCCATGACCAGACAGATGCACCTTGCCGCTTTCATGAACGCGGGGCCGATGGGCACCACCGGCTGGCGTCACAAGGATGCCGATCCGGGCTTTCTGACGGCAGCCTATTACAAGAAGGCCGCCCGCATCCTTGAAGCCGCCCGCTTTGACCTGGCCTTCATTCCCGACGCGTTGTCGATGCCCCGGTCGCTGGGCGGGTCGTTCCGGCCGGCGGTCGAATGGGGATCGGGGACGCCGCGCATCGATCCGATGACCGTGCTGGGCGTAATGGCGGGGGTGACGGAGCACCTGGGCCTCGCCGCCACGATATCGACCGGCTACCACGAACCCTATAACCTGGCGCGCACGCTGGGCACCTTCGATCACATGACCGACGGGCGCGCGGGCTGGAACATCGTGACCTCGTTCCAGGATGCCGAGGCGCAGAATTTCGGCCAGGACAGGCTGCCCCCGCGCGAAGACCGCTATGCCCGCGCCGAAGAGGTGCTGCAGGCCACGACCCAGCTGTGGGACAGCTGGGATGACGACGTGATCTTCCAGGACAAGGACAGCGGGCATTTCGGCGATCCCGACAAGGTCCGGTCGGTCGATTACGCGGGCGATTACGTCAAGACGCAGGGCCCCCTGGGCGTGCCGCGCCCGCCGCAGGGCTATCCGCTGCTGATCCAGGCCGGGGCGTCGCCGCGCGGGCGCGACTTTGCCGCCCGCTGGGCCGACGTGATCTTTTCCAGCGCCGAGTCGATGGAAAGCGCGGCCGCCTTCTACGCCGACATCAAGGCGCGGGCGAAGGCCCATGGCCGCGACCCGGACCAGGTCAAGATCCTGACCGCCGCCACCGTCGTGGTGGGCGACACGGACGCCGAAGCCATGGCCAAGCACGAGGCCTTTGCCGACCTGGTCCACCCGCTGGCCGGGCTGTCGCGGCTGGCCTACCACGTGAACGTGGACCTGACGAAATACGACCTGGACGGGCCGCTGCCGACGCTGGAAGAGGTCGGCGTGCAGGGGCATTACGAAGAAGTCGTCGAATTCGCGCGTCGCGAGAACCTGACCGTGCGCGAGATCGGGCGCTGGTACGGGGCGCGCAGCGAAGGCAACATGATCGGTTCCGCGACGACCATCGCCGACAACATGGAACGCTGGATGGAGGCCGGGGCCTCGGACGGGTTCATGGTGCAGGCGACGCATCTGCCCGGCGCCTTCGAGGAATTCGCCGATTTCGTGGTGCCGGAACTGCAGCGGCGGGGCCTGCACCGGACGGAATACACCGGCCGCACCGCGCGCGAGACGCTGGGCCTGGACCGTCCGAAGCGGGACGAATGGAAGACCCGCGCGGCACCGGCTGGCGCATGACCCGGGCGCCTGACCTGCCCGCGTCGCTGCTGGTCGATCCGGACTGGCTGGCCGACGCTGTTGAGCGCGTGGTGGTTCTGGATGCGTCCGTCGCGCGGATCGATCGGCCCGGCGGGGTGACCGGGTTCGCCTCGGGCGCGGATGTCTTTGCCGGGGAACACCTGCCCGGCGCGCAGTTGGCGGACCTGTTCGGCGGTTTCTCGGACATGGATGCGCCGCTGTCCTTCACCCGCCCGTCGCCCGAGGCGCTGGAGCGCAGCGCCCGTGCGTTGGGTGTGAACAATGACAGCGTGGTGGTGGTCTATGACCGGCTGGGCGGGGCCTATGCCGCGCGGATCTGGCTGCTGTTTCACAGCGTCGGCTTCGACCGGGTGCGGGTGCTGAACGGCGGGCTTCAGGCGTGGAAAACCTCTGGATATGCCGTCGAAACCGGGCCCGCCGCGTCGGTCGCCCCGGGTGATTTTAGCGTCGGGCCACTGCGTGCGGATTTCGTTACCACCGACGACGTGGCGCGGATGGTTTCTGATGGTGCTGACGCGATGCAGCCGCTGGTCTGCGGGTTGCGGCCGCCGCAATTCACCGGCGAAGGCAGCGACGATCCGCGGCTGGGCCATATCCCGGGCAGCGTGAACCTGCCGTTTCCCGAGCTGTTGGATGGTGACGGCAAGCTGGACCTGGACCGTTTCCAGGACCGGTTCAACGCGCTGGATCTGGCGATGGATGCCGTGCCGGTGCTTTATTGCGGCGGTGGCATCAATGCGGCCGGGCTGGCGCTGGCCCTGGCCGCGACCGGGCACCGCGAATTCCGGGTCTATGACGATTCAATGAGCGGCTGGACGGCGGACCCGGCCCGCCCCGTGGCCCGTGGAGACGCACCATGACCCGACCGACCATGCTGAGTGGTGCCGAGCTGACCGAAGGCTATCGGCGGGGCAATTTCACCCCCGTCGATGTCGCCGAAGCGGCGTTGAAGGTGATCACCGGCCCGCTTGATGCGCTGAACGGTCTGTCCAGCCATGATGCCGGCCTGACGCTGGACGCCGCCCGCGCCAGCGCCGCGCGCTGGAAAGCGGGTGCGCCGCTGGGGCCGCTGGATGGCGTCCCGATCAGCTTCAAGGACAGTTTCCACATCGGCGGACTGCCGCGCTGGCACGGGACGGCCTGTCATTCGGGCACGGTGTCTGCGGCGGATGCGCTGCCGGTGGCGCGGGCGCGCGAGGCGGGAATGATCCCGACCTGCAAGACCAGCATGCCCGATTTCGCGATGATCATGTCCGGGCTCAGCTCGCAGCACGGGGTGATCCGCAATGCCTGGGATCACGATACCAGCCCCGGCGGGTCGTCCTCGGGCGCGGGGCCCAGCGTCGTGCTGGGGGCCGCGGCGGTGGCGTTGGGGACCGACATGGTGGGGTCGGTGCGGCTGCCCGCGGCGCTCAGCGGGCTGGCGTCGATCAAGCCGACGCAGGGGCGGATCGCCTATGATCCGCCGGGATCCTACCGCAGTGCCGGGCCGATGGCGCGCTGCGTGGCGGATGTGTCGCTGACGCTTGCGGCGCTGGGGCGGTTTTCGCACGGGGATTTCGTGTCCGCGTCGGGGGCCTTTCAGCCCGATGACGTGCCCGCGCGGCTGGACGGCAAGCGGGTCGCGCTGTGGCGGCAGGCCGGGTGGGGTGACGCGCCGGATGCCGAGACCCGCGCGGCCCTCGACAAGGCGGCGGCGCAGATGTCGGACCTGGGCGCCGAGATCGTCGAGATCGACGATCTGGCGGCCGATCCGGACGATTACATGGCGATCCACTGGAACATGCTGTACGTCGGCGCGCCCGATTACTTCGGGCTGAACGCCAAGGCGCGGGGGCTGATCCATCCCGATATCGGGGCGATGTACGACGGGCTGCTTGGCCAGTCGGCGATCCTGGCCGCCGGCATGATCCGGCGGATCAACGCGGCGGCGATCCGCATCGCCAGGCAGCTGGATCCGTTCGATCATGTCCTGTCGCCCGCGCTGCCGGTCCGGTCCTTCCCGGCCGACCTGACCTGCCCCGACCCGTCGCTGGGCGCCGCCAGCCATCAGGCCTTTGCCTGCTGGTTCAACCAGATCGGCTGGCCCGCTGCCACGGTGCCGGTGCATCAGCCCGATGATGGCGGCGTGCCGGTGTCGGTGCAGATCGCCGGAAAGCGGTTCGAGGACGCCGGCGTGCTGGGCGTGGCCGCGCGGCTGGAAGCCCTGCGCGGGTTCACCATTCAATGGCCCGAGGCGGCGGCATGACGGTTCTGGTCGTTTTCGACGTCGACGGCACGCTGCTGGATACGGCGGGGCTGCATCACGACCTGGCGACAAAGGTGCTGGCCGACGACGGGCTGGACGTGGCGTTTCAGCCCTGGGGCGCGTACCGCCATTACACCGACCTGGGCGTGCTGGACGAATTGTACAACCATGCGCGCGGACGCGGCATCACACCCGAGGAGCTGGCCCGCTATGACCGGCTGTACGAGGCGGCGTTGCGCGACCACCTGGCGACCAACGCAATCGGCGAGATCGCCGGTGCGGGGGCGTTACTGGAGGGTCTGTTCGCGATGGAGCACGTGGCGGTGGCCTTTGCCACCGGATCGCTGCGGCGCATGGCGGGGGTGAAGCTGTCTTTGCTGGGTCTCGATGCGGGCGACCTGGCGCTGGCGACAGGGGGCGAACACCTGACCCGCGAGGCGATTGTCGAGGACGCCATGGCGCAGGCCATGGGCAACGAGGTGCCCGAACGCGTCGTCATCCTGGGCGACGGCAAATGGGACCAGGTCGCCGCCGACCGCCTGGGCCTGGCCTTTGTCGCGCTTGAAACCGGGGCGCATGTCTTTGGCACCGGGCCCGTCGAAACCATGAAAGATTTCAGAACGCTGGATGCGCAGGGGCTGGTCGCCCTCGCCGCGCCCCGCGCCCGAACAGGAGCCCCCGCATGACCCGCAACACCATCACCACAGGCAGCGCCTACGAAGAGCTGATGGGCTATGCCCGCGCCGTGATCGACAACGGGCAGGTCTTTGTTTCGGGCTGTTCCGGGCTGCCCCGCGATGGCAGCGCCCCGGGCGATGCCGCAACCCAGTTCGCCCGTGCCGTCGAGAAGGTCGAAGGCATCCTGGCACAGGCGGGCGCGTCGCTGGGCGACGTGGTGCGCAGCCGGGTCTACCTGACCGACGATGCCGACTGGGACCCGTTGGTCCGCGCCCATGGCCTTGCCTTCGCGCCCGTCCGCCCGGCCTGCACCATGGTGCAGGTCAGCCGCCTCATCGATCCGGACATGCGGGTCGAACTTGAGGTGACCGCAATCCTGCCCACCGGCACCGCATAATCACACCTGAACGCGCCGAAGACGCGTATCCCCCAACAGGAGCTCCTGATGAAAGAACTGTCCTGGAACGACCCCGCAGTCCGCAACGAACTGACCCGGCTGAAGCAGATGAAGCCGTTCTGCTATGGCCTGACCAACTACATCGCCGCCAACCTGTCGGCCAACGTGCTGCTGGCCGTGGGCGCGGGCCCGGCGATCGGCACGGCGATGGACTGGCCCAGCGTCTTTGGCGGCCATGCCCACGCGGTCTGGATCAACGCGGCCAGCCTGATGAGCTGCGGCCCCGACGAGATCCGGCTGGCGGCGAAATCCGCCCATGAAGGCGGTGTGCCCTGGGTCCTGGACCCGGTGGCCGTGGGCGCGGGGGCGGCGGAATACGATGCCGTCGTGCGCGGCCTGCTGGAATTCAAGCCGACCGCGATCCGCGGCAACGCGTCCGAACTGATCGCGCTGGCGGGCGGTGACGGTGGCGGGCAGGGGGTGGAAACCACCATGACCTCGGACCAGGCCGTGCCCTTCCTGGCCAAGGTCGCCGCAGAGATCGGCACCATCGCGGCTGTCAGCGGTCCGGTGGATTACATCACCGACGGCACATCGACCTACGCGGTCGGCGGCGGCGACGAGCGGCTGACCCAGGTGACCGGTGCCGGCTGTTCGCTGGGCGCGCTGATGGCGGGCATGCTGGCCAATGCCGAGGATCCGATCATGGCGGTCGTCGCGGCCCACGCGGTCTATGCCGAGGCCGCCAACCGGGCGAAATCCGCCGTCGGCACGGGCAGCTTCGCGGTGTCCTTCCTGGATCACCTGTCGCTGATCGACCCGTCCGAAGCGTGACGTCGGCGCGGGCGGGGATGCTCCGCCCGCGGCTGAAAGGCCGGGGTTCGGTATCCATGACACTGACCGGCCGAATGTGACCGGGGCGCCGGCGCGACGGCGCCCCGGGCGTCGCGGTGCTGTCCAGGTTCCCGCCAACGCCGCCCGCATGCGCCGGCGGCAGGATATTTCCTTGAGAAAATGGAAAAGGCGGAACCCGGGAGGAGGTGGGTGCCACCGCGATCCTCGAACAGGGGTTCATCGATTATGCCGCCGTCACCCTGGGCGCCGTCGATGTCCTGGTCGAAGTCATGGCCCGCAGCGACGGCGAACTGCGCGCGCTGGTCGAGGATCACATCCTGGCCCGCCCGGACGTGGCGCAGGTGGACATCCACCCCTATGTCGGCCTGTCCTACCAATTGCCGGTCTGGGAGGACGTGCAGCGCGACGACGAAGCCGAAATCGAGATCTACGAGTCCGAGGCCGACCCGCTGGATGAAACCGATAGGCGGCTGGTCGCCCTGCTGAGCCGCAACGGCCGCGCCACCTTCCAGAGCCTGGCCGAGGCGCTGGAGATATCGGAAAGCTATGTCCGCAAGCGCTACAAGGCGCTGGTCGGGCGGGGCGACATGCAGGTGCATGCGCTGACCAACCCGGTCAGCCTGGGCTATGATACGCATTGCTGGCTGAAGATGCGCCTGGATCCGGGCCAGTCGCTGGCGGCCGCGACGCGCCGGATCGCCGCGCTGGAACACGTGGCCTATGTTGCCGTCTGTACGGGCCGCGCCGATCTGCTGGTCGAGGTCATCTGCCGCAACAAGGCGGAACTGAGGGATTTCATCGGCGAGCGGCTGGGCCGGGTGGCGGGCGTGCGCTGTACCGAGAGCCTGCTGTGCAGCCGGCTGTTCTATCGCAGCGTGCCCTACAACCTGTTCGACGGATACAGCGCCACCGGCTGATCGCCGGGCCTTGCGGTGGTTCAGATCCGCAGCGTCTTCAGCGCGTCAAGCACCGCCCGGATCGGCCCGGCGGTCTTCATGTCGGAATGGCAGATCAACCAGACTTCGCGCATCAGCGGCGGTTCCTGCGGGTTGGCCGGCACCAGAACGGGATCGTCGGCGGCCAGGAAATCCGGCAGCATGGCCACTCCGGCGCCGTTGCGCGCAAAGGCGTGCTGCATCTCGATCTGGTCGGTGGACACGCCGGGGCCCCCTGCGCCGGCCCTGACGGGCAGCGCCATCTGCTGGGGCGAATTGGCCAGCGCCCCGCCAAGGGCGATGAAGGCCCAGTCGACTTCGGGCGTGGTGTCCAGGTAATCGGGCCGCGCGTAAAGACGGAAGGCCATGTCGGCGATCCTTGTCGCGGTCAGGTCGCCGGTTTCGGGGCGGCGCAGCCGGATGGCGATATCCGCCTCGCGCCGGTCGAGCGATACGGTGTGGATGTCGCTGGAAACAAAGACGTTGAGGTTGGGGTGCTGCTTGCGCAAGGCCGTCAGCGGCCCTGCCAGAAGCCCCGCCGCCAGCGCGGGCGGCGCGCTGATGGTCACGTCGCCGCCCAGCGTCGATGCGACGCTGCGGGCATGGCGCAGGACCTGCTCGGCCTCGCGTTTCATCCGCGCGCCGATGGCCGCGATCTGTTCGCCCGCCGGGGTCAGCAGCAGCTTGCGGCCCCGCCGGTCCACCAGCTTCAGCTTCAGATCGGATTCCAGTGCGGAGATCCGGCGCGCGACGGTCGCATGTTCCACGTCCAGCACCCGCGCCGCACCGGACAGGGACCCGGCGGCGGCGAAACATTCGAAATAGCGCAGGTCGTCCCAGTTCATGGATGGCAGATCACGATCAACATGGGAATTTATTCACATACATGGGCAGTTATATGGGAATTTACCGCCATCCGGCAAGCGGTATCCTTGGCCTGAGCAAAGCGAGGATCACCATGGATTATGCACTTGCACTGACAAACCCGGGACCGGACGGAACGCTGCAACGGGTCGACTGGCCGCCGCTTGACCCCGGCGAAGGGGAATTGCGCATCCGGCACGACAGTGTCGGCGTCAATTTCATCGACAGTTACTACCGGATCGGCCTGTACCCGCTGCCCGCGCCCGCCATTCCCGGGGTCGAAGGCGTCGGCACGGTCGAGGCGACAGGCCCGGGGGTCACCGGCATCACCGTGGGCCAGCGGGTGGCCTATTGCGCGCAGCCCGGCGCCTTTGCCGCGACCCGGCTGTTGCCGGCCTGGCGTGCCCTGCCGTTGCCCGCCACGGTCCGGCCGGATGTCGCCGCGGCGTCGATGCTGCGCGGGATGACGGCGCATATGCTGCTGGGCCATGTCCACCCGGTGGGTCCGGGCGGCACCGTCCTGATCCTTGCCGCGGCGGGCGGTCTGGGGGGCTTGCTGACGCAATGGGCCAAGGCGCTTGGCGCGGTGGTCATCGGTACTGTGGGCACGGCGGCAAAGGCCGGGATCGCCGAAGGGTACGGCGCGGATCACGTGATCGTCGGCCGCGACGCGGACCTGGTGGGCCAGGTCGACAGGATCACCGGCGGCGCGGGCGTGGATTACGCGATAGACGGGATCGGTGGCGCGCGCCTGGCGCAGACGATCGCCGCTGTCCGGGCCGACGGTACCGTGGCCAGCATCGGGCAGGTGGCGGGACCCGTGCCGGCGATGTCGATTGCCGATATCTCTCCACGCCGGGCCATCCGCCTTGCCCGTCCCAGCATCATGGCCTTTGCCGCCGATCCCGAAGCCTATCGCCAGGCCGGCGCAGCGGTCTTTGCCATGATGGAACGCGGCATCCTGGTCGCGCCCGGGCAAGCCTGTCCGCTGGTCCGCGCGGCAGACGCCCTGGCCGACCTTGAAGGCGGACAGGGCACCGGCACGACGCTTTTGACACTTTGATTTGATCGCGGCGTTGCCATGCGGCCCGGCCGGGAAGGGCCGGGCCGCCGGGGTCACAGGGTTTCGACAACCCCGCCATCCACCCGCAGGCTGGCGCCCGTGGTGGCCGAGGCCAGCGGCGAACAGGCGTAAAGGATCATGTTGGCCACCTCTTCGACGCTGGCGGCGCGCCGGATGATGGAGCTTGGGCGCGCTTCCATCACGAATTCCGCCGCGACGGTTTCGATATCCTTGCCGGTCTCGGCGACCCGGCCGGCCAGCATGTCGCGCACCCCGTCGCTCAGCGTGGGTCCGGGCAGCACGGAATTGACCGTCACGCCGGTGCCCGCCAGCCGCTTGGCCAGCCCGCGCGCCAGCGCCACATCGGCCGCCTTGCTGACGCCATAATGGATCATGTCCGCCGGGATGTTGAACGCGGATTCCGAGCCCAGCATCACGATGCGCCCCCACCCCTTGCGCACCATGGAAGGCGCCAGGGCCCGGCTCAGGCGCATGGCGCTCATCACGTTGACCTGCCAGTGGCGATCCCATTCGGCATCGTCGGTTTCGAAGAAGTCGTTGGGTACGAAGATGCCGGCATTGTTGACCAGGATGTCCACATCTCCCACGGCCGCCGCCAGGTCGGCGCAGCCCTGTGCCGTGCCCAGGTCGGCCGCCGCGCTGCGGACTCCAAGCGAGTCAGCCACCTGCGCAGGATCGCGTCCGTGCAGGATCACGTCGGCCCCGGCATCGCGCATCGCCACGGCGGCGGCCAGGCCGATGCCCTTGGTGGATCCGGTGACCAGCGCCGTCTTGCCTGTCAGATCGATGTTCATTCCGTGTCTCCTTTCAATAGCGTCATGGCCACGGCCTCGGCCATTGCGCGGTTGCCTTCGGCACCTGGATGCAGGTGGTCGCCGCTGTCGAAGGCCGGGGCCAGGCGCATGTCGTCGTCCCTGGCACTTAATGTCTGATCGAGATCGGCCAACCCGTCGTGAAATTCCGCCGTGCGCAGCCAGTCGTTCAGGGCCCGGCGCAGGGCGTCCTTTTCGGGGCTCCAGTAGGTTGGTTCCATCGGCGTGTCGGGCAGCGCGCCGGCGAAGGGCGGCAGGGTGGCAACGATCAGCCGCAGGCCCCTGGCGTGGACCCGGGCGGCCACCTGCCGCAGGCCGGCCTGCAGGCGATCCAGCGTCATCGGTGGGTCTTCGGGCGCGAAGGGGGACCCGGGCCAGGCGATGTCGTTGGTCCCGATCAGCAGCACCAGCGTGTCGGCGCCCGGCACGGCCAGCGCGTCATGATCCAGCCGCGCCAGCACGCTGCGGCCCATCCCGTCGCTCAGCAGCCGGTTGCCCGAGATCCCGCCATTGACCACGGCGATGTCCTGCCCGACCAGCGCGCGGGCCAGGAAATCGGGCCACCTGGCCTGCGCGTCCATCGGCGCGCCGTTCCCGTCGGTGATGGAATCGCCCATGGCGACAACCACAGCGCGTGCCGCCCGGTCCGACAGCACCGCCGACAGCGTCACCCGTGCCGGCGTCGCGTCCAGCACCTGTGGGGCGGCGATGTCGGCCGCGACGACATAGCTGGTTTCGCGGGCGTCCCAGTGGAAATCCTCGGCCATCGCGTCGGGGCCGAAGGTCAGCGTGGCGGCGATGCGGGTCCCGGCCGCGACGGGCAGGTCGACAGGATCCGAGATCACCTGCGCGCCGGGCGCGATGACCGCAAACCGGTCGCCGCCAAACAGCACCGGGCGCGGGCGGTCGATATTGCCGTCCCCCAGGTCCAGGCCGATTGAGGCCGCGTCGATCGGCAGGGGCCGCGTGCCGTGGATGTTGGACAGGACCAGCCGCAGGCGGTCGGCGGGGTAGCCCAGCGTCAGGGGCTGGCGGATCGTGGCGCCGGCGATGCTGTCCGGCAACCCGGTGGCAAAGACGGTCGTGTCGCTCCAGACCGGCTGGGGGCTGGCCATCCAGGCGGGTGTCCAGGTGTCGGCCAGGGCGGGGGGTGTCAGGGCCATCAGCGCCATGGCGGCCGAAAGGCGGGAGGTCGTGTTCATGTCATTTCCTTTCCGGGAAGAACGCCAGGGCCAGCGCGGCCAGGGGCAGGAGAGCGGCCAGCATCGGCAGCGCGGACAGGCCGAACCCCGCCGACAGCACAAGCCCGCCCAGCCAGGCGCCGATCGCGTTGCCGAAGTTGAAGGCCGAGATGTTCAGGGTGGCGCCCAGCGTCTCGGCTCCGGCGGGGGTGCGCGACATCATCCGGGCCTGCAAAGGCGCAAGCGTGGTGAAGGCCGCCGCGCCGAAGATCACCATCGCCGGGGCCATCAGGACGGGCATGGACAGGCCCAGCCGCAGGACCAGCAGGCCGCCCGCCAGCCCGATCAGCGAAATCGCCACCGACCTGTCCGCGCGCCAGTCGGCCAACCGGCCGCCCAGCACGTTGCCCCCGACGATGCCCAGTCCGAACAGCAGCAGGTACAGTGCCACGTGATCCTGGGCCACGCCGGCGATACCCGTCAGCAGGGGGGCGATGAAGGTGAAGACCATGAAGACGCCGGCATAGCCCAGCACCGTCATGGACAGCGCCCGCAGCGGCGCGGGGCGGGCGAATTGCCGGAACTGGCGCAGGGTCAGCGGCGGGCTGGGATCGGTCCGCGGGATCAGGGCGGCGATGGCGACAAGGGCCAGCGCGCCGATCGCGGCCACCGCCCAGAAGGTCGTGCGCCAGCCAAAGACCTGGCCCAGCCAGGTGCCAAAGGGCAGCCCCAGCACCGTGGCCAGCGTCAGCCCGGTGAACACCATCGCGATGGCCGAGGCCTTGCGATGCGGCGGGACGACGGCCTGGGCCACGACCGACCCGGTGCCGAAATAGGTGCCATGGGCAAACCCGGTGAGGACGCGCGCCGCCAGCACCAGGGCAAAGCCCGACGACAGCGCGCTCAGCACGTTGCCCAGGATGAAGATCGCCATCAGCAGCACCAGAACCGACCGGTGCGGCAGGCGGCTGGCCAGCACGGCCAGAACCGGCCCGCCGAAGGTCACGCCAAGCGCGTAGCCGCTGATCAGCATCCCCGCCGTCGGCAGGCCCACGCCCATGTCCGTCGCGACCTGGGGCAGAAGCCCCATGATCACGAATTCCGCCAGCCCGATGCCGAAAGCGCCGATGCCCAGGGCGGCCAGCGCCCCGCGTCGGTTCGGGGGGGCCTGTGTGCAGGGGTCCGTCAAGCTTGCCATCTGTCAGTCTCCGATTGTTTCGGGGAAGATGGCCGCAATCGCATTGTGAATTAATCCGCGGCTGCGTAACAATATCTGTGCCGTCAATTCATGGATGATGCCCCATGCGCGAGGTCAATCGCCTGTTCGAGATGGAGGTCTTTCTGTCCGTCGTGGACGAAGGCAGCTTTTCGGCCGCCGCGGCCGTGCGAAAGATGACGCCGTCGGCGGTGTCCAAGATGATGACCCGGATGGAACAGCGCCTTGGCACGACGCTTCTGCGGCGCACCACCCGGCATATCCGCATCACCGAGGAAGGACAGGCCTTTGCCCGGTCGGCGCGCGGCGTGCTGGCCGCGCTGGACCAGGCCGAACGCGAGGTCGGCCGGGGCCCCATTGCCGGGACGGTGCGGATCGCGACCAGCTCGGCCTATGCCAACCACATCCTGGCGCCGATCCTGCCGGACCTGCTGCGCCTGCACCCCGAGCTTGAGCTGGAGCTGATCATCGGCGACACGCTGGTCGACATGGGCGGGCAGCCGATCGACCTGGCGATCCGGGCGGGGCCCTTGCCGAACTCGACGCTGAAGGCCCGGTCGTTGGGCCTGAGCCGGCTGATCAGCGTCCGCGCCCCCGGCGGGTTGGACGCGGCGCTGGCCTTTGCCTATCCTCGCCGCGATCCGATCTGGAAGGGCGGGATGTCCCGGATCAGGGCGACCGACGGCGATGTCCTGGCCACGCTTTCCGCGCATGGCGCGGGCACGGCCATCGTCGGGCAATTCGTCGTCCGGGACGAGATCGCGCGCGGCCGGCTTCAGCAGGTGCCCGGAGGCGACACCGGGCAGGAGGAGTTCCACGTCATCTACCTGGGCGAGGCCGCGACCTTGCCGGCGCGGATATCGACCGTCGTCGATTTCCTGGTGCGCAAGGGTCGCGTCGACTGACGGGCAGGGGACATGCCCGACAAGCGGGATGGCGCGCCGATCCCGGTGGATGGCGAAGGCCCGTGGAGGGGCCCGTTGCGGGGCTCGTGGAGCGGCTTGTCCCTTGTCGGGGTACGGGAAGGTCTTACAAAGTCCGGCAAAGGCCGTAGGGTTGCCACAGGGCCGGGACAGGGCCGGGACAGCGCAGTTCAACACGGCACGGAACCGCGTCAACGCGATTGCCAAGGCGGTCTGCCTGCCCCATAAAGAAGATCGTTTGATCAAACGGAACCTTCAGGAGAAACGACGCAGATGGCCGCGAACATGACCTTCAAACCGGTGCGAACGCGGCAGACCATCCAGGACCAGGTCTATGACCAGCTGCGCGAGGCGCTGGTCAGCGGTGCCTTCGAGGCGGGGGAAAGTTTCACGATCTCGGCCCTGGCCGAGAAGTTCATGACCTCGCACATGCCGGTGCGCGAGGCGTTGCGCCGGCTGGCGGCGGAAAACGCCCTGCGGATCTCGTCCACCGGGACGGCGATCGTGCCCTGGCTTGACGTGACCGAGCTGCGCCAGATCTGCCAGGCCCGGCTGATCCTGGAACCCGCGACCGCCGCCATCGCCTTTCCGCTGATCGACGCCGACGTGCTGCGGGATCTGAACGAAATCCTGCCGCGTCACACGTCGTCGGCCGATTCCGGTGACATCGAGACCATGCTTGATGCCAACCGTGCCTTCCATTTCCGCATCTACCGCGCCTCGGGCAACGAAGTCCTGTTCAGCCAGATCGAGAACCTCTGGCTGCGCAGCGGGCCGTATGTCCGCTACCTGTCGGACCGGATGGGGGAAATGCTGCGCAGTGGCCAGAAGACCGTGTTCACCAGCCGCCATGGGGACATGATCGACGCCATCCACGCCAAGGACGCGGCGGCCTTCGAACAGGCGATGCACGCGGATATCTCGGCCACCCACGAGCTGCTGTTCGATCTTCTGTCCTCCGGAACCACCTGACCTGCGCGTTTTTGCGGCATCGCCCTGGGGAAGTGTATCGGACGACCGGATCGGTCGTGCCGTCCGTGGCGGTGGGGCCGGTCCGCGCGGGCCGGGAAAATCCAGTTATCCGAGGCGTTTGCAACGCGCCCGACCGCGCCGGAGCATGGCCTTGCCAAGATAATGAATGTCATGCATTCTGAAGATGATGAATATGAATTTCCTTGATGCCTGCCGTGTCCGCCACAATGCGGCAGCACAAAGGAACCCCTCATGACCCATATGGACACGGCACTGCCCAATGCCGCGGCACAGGCTGCAGACTTTTCCCGGCTGACCGAGACACCCGAATTCATTCACCTACTCGAGGTGCTGAAGGCGCGCCGCGACGAGTTCGAGGTGCTTCGCCATATCCCCCGCGACGTGATCGCGCTGATGAAGAAGGCGCGGATCTTCCGGTCGGCCACGCCGGCGAAGTTCGGCGGGGATGCCATGGCGCCGCATCACTTCCTGAAAATGGTGGACAAGATCGGCACCGTGGACGGATCTGCTGCCTGGGTCTCGGCCTTCGGGTCGGCCAATACCTACACGGCGGCGCTGTGCGAAGAGGCGCAGGCCATCATGTATGCCGACGGGCCGGACCAGGTCTTTGCCGGCGGGCTGCACCCGGTGCAGGAAGCCATCCGCGTCGACGGCGGCTGGACAGTGTCGGGGCGCTGGAAATTCGCGTCCGGTTGCATGGGCGCGGACTGGATCGGGGTCGGCATCGCCGGCGCACCGCAAGGCGCCGAAGAGGGCGCGCCGCCCACGGTGATGATGGCCGTATCACCGGCGTCCGAGGTCGAGATCGTCGAGACCTGGGAAGTCTCGGGCATGCAGGGCACCGGCAGCCACGACACGACCGTCACCGACAAGTTCTATCCCGATATCTGGATCTGCGAACGCGGCGCGCCCGGCGTCATCGACGAACCGCTCTACAAGTACCCGGCCATGGCCTACCAGGCGCAGGTGCACGCGGCCTGCAACCTTGGCCTTGCGCGGGCGGCCATCGAAGAGGCGAAATCGGTTTCTGGCGCGGCCAAGCTGGCCGTGGGTCATGCGCGCCTGTGCGACCGGCCCTATTACCTGTCGGGCCTGGCGGAATGCGAGGCCAAGCTGCGATCGGCCCGGGCGTTCTTTTACGAGGCGGCCGAGGATGCGTGGGACAGCCTGATGAAGGGCGATCCGGTGTCTTTGGAGCAGAACAGCATGCTGCGGCTGAGTGCGACGAACGCGGCGCTGCAGGGGGCCGAGGTGGTCCAGCAGGCCTATCGGATCGCCGGGATGGGTGTGATCAGCCGCAAGAACGTGATGCAGCGGCACATGCGCGACGCCATGGTCGTCACCCAGCACGCGGCGGTGACCGAGGCGATCCTGGAAAACGCGGGCCGGGTCATGGTCGGCCTCGAGCCGCCGCGCGGCTATCCCTGATCCCGGACCGGAGACCGCATGGACACCAAGACCCTTCTGCGGTTCGACCTGAACCTGATCAAGGTGTTCCTGGCGGTCTGGGACAGTGGCAACCTGACGGTGGCGGCCGGGCGGCTGGGTCTGACCCAGCCGGCCGTCAGTCACGCCCTGCGCCGGTTGCGCGACGAATTCGGCGATCCTCTGTTCGTGCGGTCGGGCAACGGGATGGAGCCGACGCAGATGGCGGTTGCCCTGCGCGGATCGTTCGAACAGGCGCTGCGGCTGGTGGCCGACACGATGCAGGCGACCACCCGGTTCGATCCCGCCACGGCCGACCGGCAGTTCCGCATCGCCATGACCGACACCGGCGAATTCGTCATCCTGCCGCGCCTGCTGGCCGCATTGCAGACGGCGGCGCCGGGGGTGCGGGTGCACTCCACGCGGGTCGCGCCCGAAGACATCGCCTCGGCCCTGCGGACGGGGCAGGTGGATGCGGCGATCGGCTATCAGCCGTTGCTTGGCGATACGGGCTGCCGGGGGCTGCCGGTGATGACGGATCGGATCATCTGCCTGTATCGCGACGGCCATCAGCTGCGGGGCCGGGACTGGACGCCGGAGGCGTTTTCAGCCCTGTCCTTCGTCGATGTGGGCGCGGATGCTACGGGCTACCGCCTTGCGCGGGAACGAATTTCCGAGCTGGGGATCCCCTACCGGGTTGTCGCCAAGATCGACCATTTCACCATCGTGCCGGAGATCATCCGGCGCACCGATTTCGTGGCGCTCTTTCCCCATTCGGTTTGTGCGCTGATGAACCGGCATGGCGAGTTCGACTTTTCCGAACTGCCCTTCGATGTGCCGGATTTCGACGTGGATTTCTGGATCCACGACAGTTTTGCCTCGGATCCCGGCCTTGTCTGGCTGCACCGGCTTCTGGCCGACGCCGTGGCGGCGTCAGCCTGAGAGTCAATCGTCGAACCAGGTGTCGTCCAGTTCGGGCAGGGGGATCGCCGACAGCAGCTTGCGCGTGACCTCGGATTGCGGGTTGTCGAAGACATCCGCCACCGGGCCGGCATCGACGATCTCGCCATGGTTCAGCACAACCACGTCGTCGCACAGGTGCCGGATGACGGACAGATCGTGGCTGATGAAGGCCACGGTCAGCCCCATTTCCCGCGCGAGTTGCTTCAGCAGCATCAGCACCTGCGCCTGACTGGATACGTCAAGGCCCGAGACGATCTCGTCGGCAAGGATAAAGCGCGGTTCCAGCGCGATGGCGCGGGCGATGCCGACGCGCTGGCGCTGGCCGCCGGACAGCTGGTGCGGGTAGCGGTCGGCGAAATGGGCGGCAAGGCCGACGCGGTCAAGCGCCTCGACCGCCTGTTGTTTCGTGCCGCCCCGGCCATAGCGTTTCAGGGGCTGGGCGATCAGGCGCCAGACCTTGTGGCGCGGGTTCAGCGACGACATCGGATCCTGGAAGATCATCTGCAGGTCGCGGCGCATCGGCAGGATGTCGTCCTCGGCCAGGCCCGCGATGTCCTTGCCGTCGAACAGCACCTGCCCGGAATCCGGGTCCAGCAGGCGCACCAGCACCCGGCCGAAGGTGGATTTTCCCGATCCGGATTCACCGACCACGCCGGTGATGCGGCCTTCGGGGATGTCCAGCGTCAGGCCCTTCAGGACCTCGATGCGCGGGGCCGGGCCGAACAGCGGCTTGTTGCCCCGATCCGGGAAGGACAGGCGCAGGTCGCGGATGGAAAACAGCGCGCTCATCGCCGGGCTCCCTGCCAGAGGGCATCGTCCTGCGCGATCTGGGCATGCAGATCGGCGATCAATTCGCCCGGAACCGGGCTGAACGGGCGGTCCAGGTCGGCGGAGCTGGGCGTCGCGGCGATCAGGGCGCGGGTGTAGGGATGCGCGGGGTTGGTGAAGATGTCACGCGTGGGCGCGTCTTCGAGAACCTTGCCGGCGAACAGAACGGTGACCTTCTGGCTGATCTTGGCGACGACGCCCATGTCGTGGGTCACGAACAGCACGGCGGTCCCGGTTTCCTTCTGCAGCTCGCGGATCAGCTTGAGGATTTCCTTCTGCACCGTCACGTCCAGCGCGGTCGTGGGTTCATCCGCCACGATCAGGCGGGGGGAGGGCGCGAAGGCCGAGGCGATCAGGATGCGTTGGCGCATGCCGCCCGACAGTTCATGCGGATAGCTGGCCATCACCCGTTCCGGCGCGCGGATGTGGACGCGGTTCAAAAGGTCCAGCGCGCGGGCCTGGGCGCGGGCGCGGTCCCAGCCGTGGATGCGCACCAGCGGGTCGGTGATCTGCGGCCCGATCTTGCGCACCGGGTTCAGCGCGGTCAGCGGGTCCTGCGGGATCAGCGCGGTGATCTCGGCCACCGTCTTGCGGCGGGTCCAGGGGGTCATCATGTTCAGGTGCTGACCTTCGAGGATGATCTCTCCGCCGGTCTGTTTCAGCCCGTCGGGCAGGATGCCCAGAACCGTCTTGCCGATCATCGACTTGCCGGCGCCGCTTTCGCCGACCAGCGCGCGGACCTCGCCGGGTTCCAGTTTCAGCGATACGTTGCGCAGCAGACGCTCGCCGCTTGGCAGGGCGATTGACAGGTCGATGACCTGAAGCGCGGGAAGGGTGGTGTTCGTCATTGCAGCACCGGGTCGAAACGTTGCTTGAGCCCCTCGCCCAGGGTCGAGAAGCTGAGGACGCTGAGGAACAGCGCGATCAGCGGGAAGAGCAGCACCCACCAGGCGAAATGGATCGCGTTGCGGCCCTCGGCGATCATGGAGCCCCAGGTTGGGTCGTCAGAGGAGATCGACAGGTTCACGAAGCTCAGGATGGCCTCGACGATGATGGCGATGCCCATTTCCAGCATGAGAAGGGCGATGATCGTGGGCAGCACATTGGGCAGGATTTCCGCCACCAGCGTGGTCAGGCGGCGCGCGCCGCCGATGCGGGCGCTGTCGACGTAATCCATGCGGGCCTGCACCATGGTCTCGGCGCGGATGACGCGGGCGAAACGGGTCCAGTCAATCAGCGCGATGGCGGCGATGACGGATGTCAGGCCGGTGCCCATGACGGCGACCAGCAGAACGGCGAACAGCACCGGCGGAAAGGCCATCCAGATGTCGACCAGGCGCGAAATCACGCGGTCCCACCAGCCGCCGTAGAACCCGGCGAGCAGGCCAAGGGCGGATCCGAAGATGCCAGTGGTGGTGGCGGCGATCAGGCTGACGAACAATGCGATGCGGGCGCCGTAGATCATGCGGGACAGGACGTCGCGGCCCAGGCTGTCGGTGCCCAGCCAGTAGCCGGGTTCGGTGCCCTTCATGAAGAAGGGCGGCAGCCGTTCCAGCATCAGGTCCTGCGCCAGCGGGTCATGCGGGGCGATCAGCGGCGCGAAGATGGCGGCGGCAAACAGGATCGCGATCCATGTCAGCGGCAGCCAGAGGCGCAGGTTCAGCCCCTTGCCCGCACGGCTGCGGGGGGCGGCAGAGACATCAGCCATGACGCAGCCTCGGGTTCAGGAAGGTGTAGGACAGATCGACGGCCAGGTTGATCACGATGAACAGCGCGGCGAACAGCATCACGATCCCCTGGATCAGCGGCAGGTCGCGGTTGATCACGGCGTCGATGGCCATGTTGCCAAGGCCTTCGTAGGCGAACAGCCGTTCGACGATGACGGTGCCGCCGATGAGGAAGGTGAACTGCACCCCGACCAGCGCCAGCGTCGGCAGGGCGGCATTGCGCAGCGCCTCGCGCAGGATCACGGCGGTTTCGGTAAAACCCCGCACGCGGGACAGCGTGGTGTAATCCTGCAGCAGTTCCGCCTTGAGGTTCTGTTTCAGCAGCTGCGCGATCATCGCGGCCAGCGGCAGGGCCAGCGCCATGGCGGGCATCAGCATATGCGCGAGCGTGGATCCCACCACATCGAAACGACCGCGCAGGATCCCTTCGACCACGTAGTAATTGGTGGTGAAGTCGAATTCGATCCGCGGGTCGATCCGCCCCGAGATCGACAGCACCGGCCAGAGCACGCCGAAGATCAGGACGAATATCAGGCCCCACAGGAAATCCGGGATCGACAGCACCGCGCCGCTGGTCAGGTCCAGTCCCACCTCGGTCGCGGAATTGCGGCGCCGGGCGCCGAGGACCGCCACCAGCCCGCCCAACGCCACGGCGATGAACAACGCCATGACCGACAATTCCAGCGTTGCGGGCAGGCGGGACAGCACCAGTTCCGACACCGGACGGCGCAGGGTGATCGAGGTTCCGAAATCCCCGTGCAGCACGCCGCCCAGCCAGATCACGAATTGCTGGGGCAGCGATTTGTCAAAGCCGTAAAGCGCGGTGAGATTGGCGATGTCTTCGTCGGTGGCGCCGGGGGGCAGCATCATGGCGATGGGGTTGCCCGGGGCGACGCGGACCAGGGTAAAGACGACGACGGCAACGCCGAACAGCGTGATCACCGTGGTCAGCAACCGGATCAGGACGGTTCTGAAAAGCATGGACACCTCGGAAATTGGGAAGGCCCGGACCGCCAGCGGCAATCCGGGCCATGCCTGACCTGTTATGTCAGGACTTGGTGACGGCCTGCGGCAGCAGGTCGCCCGAGGTATAGGGCACGACCTGCAGGTCCGAGGCATAGACGATCGGCATCACGTATTGCAGCAGCGGGATCACATAGCCTTCCTCGGCGATGTATTTCGACACGGCCTTGTAGCCGGCGATCCGCGCCTCTTCGTCGGGTTCCACGAACAGGGGGCCGATCTTTTCGACCAGGTCCTGGGTGTCCCAGACCGAATGGGGCGAGGGGCCGAACATGGAAAACCCGGTCGAGGTCGAGGGATCGCCGATCGAGTTGCCCCAGTTGTAGAACGCCGCCGGCGCCAGCTGGTCGGTCGCGCGCAGTTCATAGTGCTTGGCGATCTCGTAGACCTCGATTTCCGCCTCGATCCCCACCTTGCGCCACATGCCCACGATGGCCTGGATCATCTCGTAATCCTTTGGCTTGAAGCCGCGGGTGGTCTGGATGGTGAACTTGACCGGATTGTCGGTGGAAAAGCCCGAGGCGGCCAGCAGTTCGACGGCCAGATCGGGGTCGTATTCCACCACGATGCTGTCGTCATAGGCGGCATAACCCGGCGCTTCCAGTGTCGACAGAGGCACGCCGTAGCCGCGCAGCAGGCGGTCGATGATCAGCTGCTTGTCGATGGCGTGATGGGCGGCCAGGCGGACGTTCTTGTCCAGCATCGGGCCCACGTCGTTGAGAAAGATCATGCCGATATCGGTGATCGGCACCGCTTCGCCCGACAGGCCGTCCTTGGCGATCAGGCGGTCGTATTCCTCGTAGGGGATGTTCGTGGTGATGTCGGAATTGCCCGATTCCACCTCGGCCACGCGCGACGCCGCGTCGGTGACGAACTTGATCGTGACGGTGTCGAATTCGGGTTTGTCGCCCCAGTAGTCCGGGAACGCCTTCAGCCGCACATAAGCGCCCTGCTCAAACGCGTCGACCATGTAGGGGCCGCTGCCGACGGGGGCCTTTTCGAAGCCTTCGGGGCCGACTTCCTCGTAGTAATCCTTGGGCAGGACAAAGGCGGTCAGGAAGGCCATCCACTTGAACAGCGCCGGTTCGAATTCCAGCACGTCGGCGGTGATCACCTGGCCGTCGACGGCAAAGTTGCCGATCTTGCCCCAGACGAACTGCATCGGGTTTCCGGTTTCCGGGTTCGCCGCGCGTTCCAGCGACCAGACCACGTCGGCCGGTGTCAGGTCGGCGCCGTTATGCCATTTCACGCCCTCGCGGACGGTCATGGTGATCTGGCTCTTGTCGTCGTTGAAGCCCCAGTCGGTCAGCAGGCCGGGTTCGAACGACAGGTCCGGTGCCTGGGCAATGAAACGGTCGAAGACGGCCAGGTAGACCGATTGCAGCGCCGGGTTCACCGCCGCCGGGCCGGTCGTCGGATCCCAGCTTTGGACGGGCAGGTTGTAGGCGATGGTCAGGTCGGTGCCATCCTGTGCCAGGGCCGGAACCCCCGCGGCGATCAGCGCCGACAGGGCCGCCGAGGCGCCCAGAAAGCCGCGCCGGCTGAGGTTTTTGAAGTCATTCATGTGCCAGAACTCCTGTTGGTGGGCGGCCCGGTTCGCCGGGCTTGGTCTTCGATTTTAGTTTAGGTTTAAAAAATTCAAAATTGAAGTAAAACCGTACGGAACCAGGGGGAAATCTGCGGCCCGTCCGGTCATCTGATCATCTGTGCGGCGAAGAACCCCGATCCCGCGCCGGTGCCGGCGCCGGGCCAGCAGGCGGCGCCGATCATGTGCAGGCCCTCGATCGGGGTCGATCCGTCGGCAAAGCCGCGTACGGGTCGGAACAGGAAGTTCTGCGTCAGGTGATGCGATCCGCAGATCTGGTCTCCGCCGACGAGATTGGGGTTTCCGGCCTCAAGATCCAGCGGCGAGACGGCGGTGGTGGCCAGGATCCGGTCGCGGAACCCGGGGGCCTGTTCTTCGATCAGGGACAGGATCCGGTCGGTCATGGGGGCCTTGGCCTGTTCCCAATCTCTTGCGGTGATTTCACCTTTTGCGTCGCCCATGATCTCGGCGGGCACCACGCGCGCCTGCACCCAGAGCGCCTGCTTGCCCTCGGGCGCGCGGGTCGGATCGAAGACGGACGGCTGCCCGACGACCAGCAGCGGCGTATCGGGCAAGAGCCCCGCCTTGGCCTGCGCATAGGTGCGCGCGGCCGTGTCGATGGAACGACCGATGTGGACATAGGCGAATTGGCCCAGGGCGTCGGCCATCCATGGCACGGGGCCGTCAAGGGCCAGGTGCAGCATCATCGTACCCGGCGCATGGCGGAACGTCTTGAGGCCCTGGTCAAAGCCCGTGTTCCCGGTGGCGCCGGTCATGCGGGCGAGGTGTTTCGGCGCAAGCCCGGCCAGAACGGTTGAAGCCTGCAGTTTCTGGCCATCGGCGATGACCCCCTGCACCTTGACGCAATCGTGCAGGATGCTTGTCACCTCGCAATTGCAGGTGACGGTGCCGCCATGCGCTTCGATCATCGAGACCAGCGCGCGGGTGGCGACATCGGCGCCGCCCTTGCCGATCACCATGCCCATGGCCTGTCCGGCCATGGCTTCGAGATAGGGGAAGATCGCGCCGCCGGCGATGTCGGGGGCGAAATCGAGGTGCAGGCCCCAGGTGGAGAGTGCGGTGCGCAGGCGGGGGTCTTCGAACGTCGCCTCCAGCCAGTCACGCGGCGATGACATCAGGAACTGCGCGATCTCCAGGCTGCCCTTGGTGCCCAGGCTGCGCCATGTCTTCCAGAGGAACCTGGCCAGGGGGCCACGGCGCATCGGCGTGCCGAGCAAACCACCGACTACACCAGCGCGGGCCGGGAAATCCGCCATCATCGCGCGCCAGGTGGCCTTGTCGGCGTCGGAGGCGAAGGTCGAAAGCGTTTCGTCCACGTCCTTGGTCACGCCAAGATAGTCGCCCGGCTCCATCGCCTGGGCGAAGGGGCGGTCGATAGGCACGAAGTCCATGCCGTGCCTGGCCATTTCCGCCCCGTGTTTCGCCATGAAGGCCGATCCGGCGAACATCGACAGGTTCATCGCGGCCACGTCGTGGCGAAAGCCGGGGAGGGTCAGTTCCTCGGTCCGGACGGCCCCGCCGGGGGTGGGGCCGCGTTCCAGCACGTGGACCTGTTTGCCGCGCGCGGCCAGGTCGGCGGCCGCGACAAGCCCGTTGATCCCGGCGCCGATGATAAGGATCGGATCGGACATGGTTTACCCCGCGAAGCTGCGCACGGTGGCCAGCGCCCCGTCGAGCTTTTCGCCCTCGACATCGTCCAGCGCGGCGGTGCGCAGGCGGCGCATCCAGTCGGCGGCATCCGCGCGGCCCCTGAGCATGTCGAGCGCGGACATGACCTTGGAAAACTTGGACAATCCCCGCGCGTGGGTGTCGGAATACCCCTTGATCAGCCGGTAGTTGGCCAGGATCTCGGCCGCCAGCGCGCGGTCCGTCGGCGCGGTGTCCAGCACCTTGGCAAACCACGCATCCACATGGGCCATTTCGCTTTCATGGCGCAGCAGGCGGCGGCGCATCGGGCGCAGGGACGACACGATCCACAAGGCCAGGAAGCCCGGGATCGAATCCGTGCGGATCCGGCGGCCCTTGTCGAAGCGTTTCGAATACCACGCCTCGATCCCCGAGCAATTCTGCAGACGGCGGCCGATGAACCGGGGCATCGTGGTGCAGAATTCCTCGTAGCGCGGGTGGAAATATTCGGTCAGCATCAGCAGCTGGTCGTCCTTGACCACGACCTCGTCCTTGACCCGGTCGAAGCGGGTGGCGCGGGTCTTGATGTCGGCGACGCGGGGCAGATCGTCATAGCACAAGGCACGGGCGCAATATTTCGCGGCGGCGATGGTCATGTCCCAGGGCGCGGCATCCAGCGCCAGCACCTTCTCGATCATGTCCAGATACTGCGCGCCATAGGCGATGTCCTGGTAGTCGACGACCTTCTTGATGCCCAGGCCCGCCATCTCCTGCACTTCGACCGGCAGGGCGGTCAGGCGGGTTTCCAGCGCGGCCCACTTGGCCTTCAGCTTTTCGGGCACATGCAGCACCGGAACCGGGCGCGCCGGTTCCTCGGGCAGCATGGGCGCGGGCTTGGCGCCGGTGGCGATGTCATAGGCGGCGTTGAAGCTGCGCAGCGACGCATCCACCCCACGGCCGGACCGCTTGATGACCTCTTCGTAGCTTTCGCGCGGGAAGGGCAGGGCGCCGGATCCCGCGAGGGCACCCAGCAGCGACGACGAGATGACTGAACCGGCCTCTTTCGCCACGGTTTCCATGTCGAACGCCACCACGTGGTCGGCGGCGATGCCCATGGCCTCGATGACCTCGGGGCTGTTGGCGCGGCCATCGCCCGGGATGACCTTTTCCGACACCGCCGGGATCCGGTGGGTCGAGGCGATCAGCGTGGTGCGTCCGGGGGTGACGAAGCCGCGCATGATGGCGCGCCCGCCTTCCATGAGTTCGGACGCCATCAGGATGTCGACGTCCCCGATGGACGGCGACAGCGCGAAGACCGGAGCCCGGCCGGTGTCGCGGCACATCTCGACGTAATAGATCGTGGCGCCGGTCCGCTGGGCGACGCCGGCCACGGAGGTCGATTGCGCGCGGTAGCCGTTGGATTCGGCCACGTCGACGATCCAGTTGGTCAGGACGCCGCCGCCCTGACCGCCGACGGCCAGCGCCGCCAGCGTGATGACCTTTTCCCCCTGCGGACCGGGGGAGCGGCGGGCGATGATCGGTTGCATGTTCATGACCGGATCCTCAGGCGAAGGCGACGCGCTTGGCGTCACGGCGGGTTTGCAGCCACGAGATGACCTTGTGCGCGCGGGTCGCCCGGCGCTTTTCCTTCTCGGTGGGGTTCGAGACGATCTCGGCCTGGTAGAACGACGGACACAGCACGGCGGCATCGGCCACCTCGCCGCAATTGCCGCAGCCGACACAGGTCTGGTCGATGGCGGCGACCGGATCGTCGCGCAGCGGATCGCCGGTGTCCTTCACCGACAGCGACGGACAGCCCGACAGCCGCATGCAGGCGTGATCGCCGGTGCAGACGTCTTCATCCACGCCGAACCGGGGCCGGATGACACGCTTGCCGTCCTTGGCGGCCTTGGCCATTTCGGGCTTCACCCGGCGCTGCTTGTTCAGCATGCATTCGGACGAGGCGACGATGACCTTGGGGCCTTCTTCCTCGGTGGTCAGCGCCTCTTTCAGCGTGTCGCGAACCTTGGTCACGTCATAGGTGCGGTCGATCTGGCGCACCCATTTCACGCCCATGCCCTTGACCGCCGTGACGATGGAATTCTGCGTCTGCTTGGTCTTGTTGTTGGCCCGTGACGACAGGATGTCCTGCCCGCCGGTGGCCGCCGAATAGAAGTTGTCGACGATGATGATGACGTTGTCGGACTTGTTGAAGACCGCGTTGCCGATGGATGACGTCAACCCGTTGTGCCAGAACCCGCCGTCCCCGACGAAGGAGATCGACCGGCGGCCCTTCTTGTTTTCATTGTGGAACGCGGCGGCCGAGGCGGGGCCAAGGCCGTATCCCATGGTCGTCGCGCCCAGGTCGAAAGGCGGCATGATCGAAAACAGGTGACAGCCGATGTCGGACGAGATGTGGTGTTCGCCCAGTTCTTGCTCGACCAGCTTGGTGGCGGCAAAGATCGGGCGTTCCGGGCAGCCGGTGCAGAACCCGGGCGGGCGCGCCGGCAGGGTTTGCGACAGATCCGGGATCGGCGTCGGTTCCTCGTTGGTGGCGACCTTGGCCACGGGCAGCAGGCCGGGCGCATGTTCGGCGAAAAACGCGCCGAGCCCGTCGACCATGACCTGCCCGGTGTATTCGCCGCCCATGGGCAGCTTTCCCTTGCCCTCCAGCTTCACGGACTTGCCGTTTTGGTAAAGCATGTGCGCGATCTGCTGTTCGACGTAGTTCGGGTGGCCTTCCTCGACGATCAGCACGGCGTCCTTGCCCTCGCAGAAGTCGAGGATCTGGCTGTCGACCAGCGGGTAGACGCAGTTCAGGCAAAGGATATCGACCTGCGTGTCGCCATACAGATCGGCCAGGTCCAGACGGTTCAGCGCGCGGATGACGGTGTTGTAGGTACCACCCTGGATGATCAGGCCGACCTTGGACGCGGGCGAGCCGAAGCGTTCGTTGATCCCGCGATCCAGGATGAATTGTTCCGCCGCCGGCTTGCGCTTGGTCAGCTTCTCGGCCTCGTGCAGGTAGGTGGCCGGGGGCAGCACGATCCGGTCAAGCTTGCGCCGGGGGTTTTCCAGCGCGTCCGACACGGTCTGCGTGGGGCGCTTGTTGTCGGAGGCGGTGAAATGGCCGTGCACGTGGCAGGACCGGATGCCGACCTGCAGCATCACGGGCGTGTTCGAGATTTCCGACATCTCGAACCCGTCGCCCACCGCCTTGACGATCGACGGCAGGTTGGGCCGGGGATCCAGCATCCAGACCTGGGACTTCATCGCGAAGGCATAGGTCCGTTCCTGCATGATCGAGGAGCCTTCGCCGTAATCCTCGCCCACGATGATCAGCGCACCGCCCGTCACTCCGCCCGAGGCGAGGTTCGACAGCGCGTCGGACGCCACGTTGGTGCCGACGACGGACTTGTAGGTCACCGCGCCGCGGATCGGGTAGTGGACGGATGCGGCCAGCATGGCGGTCGCGGTCGCCTCCGACGCCGAGGCCTCGAAATGGACGCCCAGCTCGCCCAGGATCTCCTGCGCGTCGGCCAGCACGTCCATCAGGTGCGAAATGGGCGAGCCCTGGTAGCCGCCGACATAGCCCACGCCGTTTTCCAGCAGGGCCTTGGTGATGGCCAGGATGCCTTCGCCGGTAAAGGTCTCGCCTTCCCCCTGCTTCAGCTTCTGGACTTCCTTGGCGAATGATCTTTCGGCCATGGGTGGTCTCCCTGGATCTAGGTGTTATTCGGCGGGTGCCTTGGGCGACCACAGGACGGTGTCCGCGTCGCTCTCGTAGGCCATGCCGTCAGGATAGGTGATGGCTTCCATTTGCAGCCCCCATGGGGCGTAGAAATAGATGATCTTCTGACCGGCGGTCGGGCCGTCGGTCACGGGCAGCGGGCCCCAGTTGTGCTTGACGCCCTTGTCGTCGAAATAGGCGATCGCCGCGTCGATATCGTCGACGTAGATGGCGATGTGATAGGCGCCGATGTCGCTGTTCTTCTGGGTGATCGTGGTCTGATCGGGGGCGCTGTACTGGAACAGTTCAAGGTTGGCGCCGAAACCGCAGCGCATCAGCGTGACCTTTTCGATCACCGCCTTGGGGTTCACGGCCAGCAGGTCCTGCATGAAGGTGCCTTCGGGATCCGACAGCGGGCCGAAGCCGGTGACCGCGCTGCAGCCCAGCACGTCGCCAAAGAAGGACACCGCCTGGTCGAGGTCGGGCACGGTCAACCCGATATGGTCGATGCCGCGCATGCCGGGCAGGCCGTCGGCCTGGGCAAGTGCGGGCAGGGCAAACGCGGGAAGAGCGGCGAGGGCGGCAATCAGGAGGGGGTGTTTCATGTGGTGTCCTTTCGGCGGCCGGGGCAGGTGGCAGGATCAGAAGTCGTGGTGGCGGATGTCGTAGAAGACCCGCAGCAGCATCTTGTTCAGTGTCTCGCGCTCGTCCGGGGACAGCGCCTTGAGCATCGTGTCGCGCATGCCCAGCATCGCGGGCCAGCCGGCGTCATAGGCGGCGCGGCCGTCGTCCGTCAGGCTGATCAGGCGGTATCTATTGTCGCCGTCAGGCGCCTGGCGCAGGATCAGGCCAGCCTTTTCCATGGCGTCCAGCGTGCGGGACAGGGTGGATTGCTTGATGACCGTCAGGACGGAAAGTTCGTTGATCGTGCAGGGCCCGCCTTCGGCCAGCACTGCCAGCGCGCGCATCTGCGCGACGGAAACGCCAACGTCCTGCAGGGCGGATTCCACCCCCTTGTTGTACCGCGCGATGATGCGGTTGATCAGGTAGGGCGTGAATTCCTCAAGTTCCTCGGGGCGGTCGATCATGCGCCCAGTTCCCTGGCCACCAGGAAGCCCGATCCGCCCGACAGGCCCGGCCCCGGATGGGTCGAGGCGCCGATGTGGTACAGACCCTTGATGCCGGTGTCGTGGCGTTTGCTGTCGGCAAAGGGGCGCCACAGGAAGAACTGGTCCAGCGTGCAAGCCCCGCCATAGGGATCGCCGCCGACGAGGTTGACGTTGTATTGCTCCAGATCCGCAGGAGAGATTGCGCGGCGGGTGACGATCTGGTCGTCCAGGCCGTCGATGTGGTTGGACAGGATCGCCTGGATCCGGTCGGCATAGGCTTCGCGCAGGTTTTCCGTCCACTGGCCGTCGGCGGGCGTATCGATCAGGCCGGCGGCATCGCCTTTGACGTGGCGCGGGGCCTCGGGCATCTGCAGCCACAGCACGGTCTGGCCTTCGGGCGCGCGGCTGGGATCGGCGGCGCAGGGCTGGCCGACGCAGATCGTCGGGACCTCGGGCAGCATCCCGCGCTCGGCCTCGTTGCCGGCCTTGGACACACCGTCAAGGCCGGGGGTCAGGTGCAGCAGCTGGACCTTTTCCAGCCCTTCGGTCTTCCATTTGACGGGGCCGTCCAACAGGAAGTGGAGCTGGAAATTTCCCTTTCCGTACTGGTACTTGCGCAAGTCATCCTTGCGCTCTGGCGTCGGGGCAAGATCGGTGTAAAGCTTGTTCGGCGTGACGGATGCCAGCACGGTCGGCGCGGCGATCGTCTCGCCGGATGCGAGCTTGATGCCCGTCGCACGGTCGCCCTGGCGGGTGATCTCGGTGACCTCGGCATTACATCGGACCGCGCCGCCGTGTTCTTCGATGATCGCGGTCAGACCGCGCACCATGTTGGCAGAACCGCCCTTGACGACGGGCGCGCCCGCCACTTCCAGCGCAAAGCCGATCACCTGGCCCATCTGGCCGGAAAACGCGGCTTCGGGGCCGAGGCCCGCGTGCAGGCACCAGGGCGCCCAAAGGGCACGGGTCAGATCGCTGTCAAAGGAGGTTTCCAGCCAGCCGCGCATCGATTGCAGCGCGCTGCCGAGGGTCGTGGCGAGGCCGCGCGGCTTGCGCTTCCAGGCTTCCTTGCCCAGCAGTTTCGCGGTGGTGCGCGACCACGGATCACCGCCCATCAGACCGAACAGCAGTTCCGCATCCGCGCCGAACGCGTCCAGGTCGGCGGCCAGCTGGGCGCCGTCGCCGGGCGCGGCCGCGTCGAAGGCGGCCACGTTGGCGGCGCGGTCCATGCGGTAGGTCAGCGCGCGGCCATCGGGCAGCAACACGCCCGTCGGCGTATCGGTCGCGCAGAATTCAACGCCGTGCTTTGCCAGATCACCCGCCAGCGCGCCATGCGCGGCGCCGGTGACCCAAAGCACGAAGGTGGTGGCGAGGGGATCATAGGTGACCCCCTCGGCCAGGGTTTCGGACCGCATGCAGCCACCCGCGACGGCCGCGCGTTCAAACACGGCGACGCGCTTGCCCGTCCGGGTAAGCATGGCCCCGGCGGCAAGCGCGTTGATGCCGGAGCCGATGATGGCGATGTCTGCGGATGCGGTCATGGTCGGGCCCTTACGCGGCGGGAACCATGGCGATCGCGCGGATCGGCGAACCGGTGCCCTTGACGATCTTCAGCGGCGCGGTGACCAGGATCGACCCCTTGGCGGGCAGTTCGCCGAGGTTGGTCAGCGAGGCCAGGCCGTATTTGTTGTGCTTGTGCAGCAGGTTATGCGCCGGGAACGGAATTTCGAACCCGCCGGCCGCGCCTGCGTCGGTGCCCACGCATTGCGAACCCCAGCCAAGCGCCTTCTTCTCTTCCATCAGGTAGATGATGGCTTCGGCGGTGGGGCCGGGGGTGACGGGGCTGTCACCGACGACGTTCAGGAACTTTGCTTCGTCGGTGTTGAACTGGTCCCAGTCGGACCGGAACAGGACCCATTCGCCTTCCTTGATCTCGCCGTGCTCGGCTTCCCAGGCCTTGATGTGGTCGACCGTCAGCAGGAAACCGGGATCCTCGGCGCATTCCTTCGAGAAATCGAGGACATTGGCGGGGGCGACGAAGTTCTGGGGCGCGATCGTGTCGACCGATCCGTCGGGGTAATCCTTGCCGGTGATCCAGTGGTGCGGCGCATCGTAATGGGTGCCGGAATGTTCGCCCAGTTTCAGCCAGTTCCACGCCCACCACGGACCCCGGTCGCCGTATTCCGAGATCTTGTGGATCTCGATCGGCGGCGTGTCGTCGGCGATCTCGGGCGGCAGTTTCAGCAGCGGCGTGTCGGGGCCAAGCGGGGCTGTGCAATCGACGATCCTGATCGAACCATCGAGCAGCGAAGTGGCGAGCTGGGCCAGGGTGTCCTGTGCGGTCATCTTGCGTCCTCTCCTGCAGGAAATGGGGTGTGTCACCGGAAGATATGCAACTGCATATACCTGGATCCTTCATGTTCAAAATTATTTTCCCGGGAAAGCCGTTTTTCGGTCATGAAAGCCGGGCTGTCGGATCGGGATGCCTAAAAACTGGTCGATCGACGGATCACCTTGGCGCTTTTCATCGAATATGTTCGTTTTGGTGTGACCTAAGCTTGGGCAGTTTTGACCCGATTCCAACCGGATCCGGGGTACCCATACGGATCGCCCCGCGACCTTGTGCAGGCGCGGGGCGTGATAAGCTTTAGTCTTGAAGTAAAATGCAGCGCGGCTGGACCCATCGGCAGATTCGACAGATTCGACAGAATCGGCGGGTCCGTCCTGCCGGCTTAGTCGAGCGGCGCGCAGGCCGCGTCAGAGGCGAGGCTGAGCAGCAGCGCGTCGGATCCTTCGATCACGAAGGACAACCGGTCGAGCCAGCGGCGGCTGGCCGCGCGGTCGGGGGAGAAGATGCCGATGGGCACGCCGGCGGTCTTGCCCGCCTCGATCACTTGGTCGATCATCATATCAAGCGTGCGGTCTTCATCCACCTGCGCGGCCCGGTCGACGCCCAGGTCGCCCGGCCCGATCAGCGCCAGGTCGATGCCCGGCACCGCCAGGATCGCGGCGACATCGTCCACGGCCTTGACCGTCTCGATCTGGATCATGACGACGGTGTCCCGCTTCGCGGCCTCTATGTACCCGCCGATATTGCGGATGTATTTCGCCGCCCGGCCCGGCCCGGCGCCGCGCGTGCCGTGGGGGGGAAGGCGGGCGGCCTTGACCACCGCCGCGGCCTCGTCCGCCGACGACACATGCGGCACCAGAACCCCCACCGCGCCGGCGTCCAGCGCCGCGGCGATGTTCTGGGGCAGGGCGCTGCGCACCCGCACCAGCACGGGCACGTCCGACAGGTCGGCGGCACGGATCATGTCGGTGACCACGGCGTCGGAAATCGGGCTGTGTTCGGTGTCGATACACATGAAATCGGGGCCCGCCCCGGCCATGATTTCCGTCACCATGGCCGAGGGGATGGCCAGGAAGGGGCCGCGCAGGGGGGTGCGGTCGGCGATGGATTGTCTCAGGCTGGTCATGCTTGTGTCTCTTCGTCGAAGCCCTTGCCGGGGTTCAGGATGCCCTTTGGGTCGAGCAGTTTCTTGATCTGCCGCATCAGCGCGATTTCGGCGGGCGTGCGGCTGTAGGCCAGGTAGTCGCGCTTGATCGCGCCGATCCCGTGTTCGGCGGAAATGGTGCCGCCAAGGCTGCGCACGATCTCGTAGACCTTTGCCTTGACCGGCCCGTGCGGCTGGTCGCGCCCGGCTTCGGGGACATTGACCACCACGTGCAGGTTGGAATCACCGATATGGCCGTAGGACAGCGCGCGGGCCGTCGGGTACAGCGTGGCGATGCCGGCTTCGATGGCGGCCACGGCCTCTTCCATGCGGGCGATGGGGATGCCCACGTCGAAGGGGATCACCGGGCCCAGCACGGTTTCGTATTCCGCCGGGCTTTCGCGCACGGACCACAGCGCGCGTTCTTCCTTGACCGAACTGGCCAGCACGCCGTCTTCGACGAGGCCCTGTTCAAAGGCGGTTTCGAAGAACCGTTCCAGCGTCTCGCGGGTATAGGTGTCATCGAAACCGGTGGCCTCGATGATGATATAGGCGCCGTGTTCGCCCGCCAACGGCGAGCCGAGGCCGGTGGCCTTGGACATGTAGTGGAAGAAGCTGGGCCACATGACCTCGAAGCTGGACAGCATCGGGCCAAGCGCGGCCCGGGCGGCGCGCAGCAGAGCGATGGTGGATGCGGTGTCCTTGCAGCCCAGGAACGCGGTGGCCCGCGCCGGGGGCAGGGGGTGCAGGCGCAGCACGCAGCGGGTGATGATGCCCAACAGGCCCTCGGTGCCGATGAACAGCTGTTTCAGGTCCATCCCGGCGTTGTTCTTCAGCATGGTGTTCATGCCGTCGATCACCGTGCCGTCGGCCAGGACCACCTCCAGTCCCAGCACATGGTCGCGCGCCATGCCATAGCGGATGACGGTGTTGCCGCCCGCGTTGGTGGCCAGCACGCCGCCCAGTTGGCAGGACCCGCGCGCGCCGATGTCGATGCCCAGCATCAGGCCCTTGTCGCGGGCGGCGTCCTGCGCGGTTTCCAGGATCACGCCGGCGCCGGCGGTCAGGGTGCCGCTGTCGGCGTCGATGTCTTCGATCGTGTTCAGCCGTTCGAGGCTGAGCACGATGCCCCCTGCGTTCGGGTGTGCCGCGCCTGAAATGCCGGTCAGCCCGCCCTGCGGGACGACCGGAACACCGGCGGCATGGCAGGCGGCCAACAGCGCCGAGACCTCGGCCGTATCGCGCGGGCGGGCGAGCGCCAGCGGCAGAACGGGGTCAAGACCGGCCCAGTCCGCGCGGTACTTGGCGGGGATCGCTTCCCCGGTCGTGATCACATCCGCGCCGAACTGCGCGGTCAACTGGTCGGCGAAGCTCATGCGGTGCCCTCCGGGATGCGGCGGGCGGTGAAGGTGCAGGCCGCGGCGCCCATGGCGGCGCAGGCGGTTTCCATCACCTCGACCGGGCCGCCCAGAACCACCGGCGACACGGCGCGCAACATGCCCAGGATCGGGGTGCAGACCGGGCGGTCGGCCGGCCCGTAGCCCATGGCAAAGGGCGACCCCGCGACCGTCACGGTCAGAACGTCGCCATCGACCTGTGTCGTCCAGCTGCCCCAGCCCAGTTGCGGGGCGGTTTCGCGGATGACGGCCAGCAGGGCCTCTCCATCCGCCGCGCCCGCGTCCTGGTAGGTGCGGGCGGACTTGCCGCCGTTGATGAAGACACTGTCGGCCATCGCCTCCAGCACCGCGCCGCGCTGGTCTTCGGGCAGGGCCAGCGCGATGCCCATCAGGGCCTCGGGCTTGATGAAGATGTAACGCATGGCGCCGTCGAAATAGGTGCCGGCCTGGGGGTCAAAGGCGACCCTGTCACGGAAACTCATGGGTTTCCTCCTTGTCTTTCTTGGTCTTGTGTCACGGCTACATCAGCGATGGGATCAGCGTCGCCAGGATCGGGAAGCAGATGACCAGCGCGATCAGCAGGAAGACACAGGCGATGTAGGGCAGGGCCGCGCGGGCCACCTGCGGCAGGGTCGTGCCCGGGGGGCTGACGCCGTACATGACGAACAGCAGCAGGCCGAAGGGCGGCGTGGTAAAGCTGACCTCGAGCATGAGCAGCATGATCAGGCCCCACCAGATCATGTCGAAATGCAGGCTGGCGGCCAGCGGCACGAAGATCGGCAGCGTGATCAGCATCATCGACACCTGGTCCATGAACATGCCCAGCACCAGCAGGATCAGCGCCATGACCAGCAGCGTTTCCGTCGGCCCCATGTCCAGCGAGGTGGCCCAGCGGACCAGGCCCGAGGAGGCGCCCGAAAAGGCCAGCAATTGCGCGAAGGTGGACGAGGCGGTGATCAGCAGGAAGGTCATGCCGGTCACCCGGGCCGCGTCGCTGATGGCTGTGGTGATGGCCTTGAAATCCAGCGCCTTGAAGATCAGCGCCAGGACCGCCACCGCGACGATGCCAAGCGCGCCGCTTTCGGTGGGTGTGGCGATGCCTGTCAGGATCGAACCGACGACGGCGAAGATGATCACTGCCATGGGAACGATGTCGCGCGCGAAGATCCTCAGCCGTTCGCCCAGGGGCTTGGGTTCGTAATCGTAGCTGGGGGCGGCCTCGGGGTCCCATTTCGCCTGGCCATAGATCAGCAGGCCGTAAAGGCAGGCCAGGATCAGGCCGGGCAGCAGGCCGGCGACCAGCAGCCCGCCGATGTCGATCCGGGCGAGCGAGCCGAACAGCACGGCAAGGGTCGAGGGCGGGATGATCACGGCCAACCCGCCCGATCCCAGGATCGGGCCGATGGCCATGTGCTTCTTGTAGCCGCGTTTCATCATCTCGGGCACCATCAGCGTGCCGAGCATCCCGGTGTTTGCCAGCGACGAGCCGGACAGCGCGGCAAAGACGGTGCCGGAGGTCACGGTCAGGTACGACAGGCGCGCGGGCAGGCGGCCGATCAGCACGTCGATCGCGTCCAGCACCCGGCGGGCAAGGCCGGAATGGAAGAACAGCGCGCCCATCACCAGGAACAGCGGCACGGGGGCCAGCGAATAGGTCGACACGGCCACCGTGGCATTGGCGATCATCTGGTCGATGCCGCGCGATCCGCCCATGAAGAGGAACACGCCGATGACGTTGATCACGAAGAAGCCCAGGGCAACGGGCAGGCCGATGCCCATCGACAGCAGCAGCCCGCCGATGAGGATCGCGATTGAAAGGGTCCAGTCCATCATGATGTCGGTTCCTTACATGCCGGCATGGGCGTCGGGCGCCGCGCCGAAAAAGCTTTCGTGGCGCGGGAAGAAGGCCAGGAACTGCAGGCCGCCGAACAGGAAGCCGACCGGCATGGTGATGTAGATGGCCCAGTCCGGCATGTCGAAGGCGCGCACTTCGTATGACCCGTCGAACAAAGACTTCTGAAAGACCTCGAACGTGTGCCAGGCCAGGTAGAAGCAGATCAGCGCCGAGGCGATCTGCAGCGCGGCCTCCCAGGCCTTGCGCAGGCGGGCGGGCATGTAGGTCAGCAGGATTTCCACGCAGACATGCCCGCGGGTCAGCACCAGGTGCGGCAGGCACAGGAAGGTGATGTAAAGCATCGCGTATTCGACGGAATTCACCGCCCAGACGGCGGTGGGCAGGCCGAGGTTGCGCGAGGCAACGTCATAGGTGACGATCAGAACGATGCCCAGCACCAGCAGGCAGGCGAGGCGGAACAGGAACAGCGAAATCGCATCCAGGATGCGCAGGGAAGCAGTCATTGCGGGACCTTTGGTTCAAGCTGCGGGGCGGGCGTGGCACAGGCCGGAAAGGCCGGGCGGCACGATGGCCGCCCGACCCGGTGTGGCTCAGAAGTCTTCGAAGAAGACGGCCTTGAGCTGGTCGTGGTAGGTCGCGTCACGGCCCTGCAGGCGCGCCCATGCGATGTCGTAGGCGGTTTTCAGGAACATCTCCCGTTGCGCGCCGGTCAGCTCGATCGTCTCGATGCCGTTGTCGGCCATGATCTTGCCCTCTTCCTCGTTCAGCGCGATGTTCGCCTCGTAGGAGGATTTCTCGTGGTCGATGGCGGCCTGCTGGACGATCTCCTGCGCCTCGGGCGACAGGGCGTTCCACGCGTCGAGGTTCATCGAGATCAGAACGTCGGTCTGGAAGAAGCCGGGGTCGAGCCGGTACTTCAGGAACTTGTCCCAGCCATAATCGCGCAGGCCGGTGACCGGGTAGCCGGTGCCGTCCACGACGCCGCGTTCCAGCGAGGTATAGACCTCTCCGGCGGGCTGGACGACGATGGTGGCGCCCAGTTCTTCCAGGAAGGCGCGGTACAGCGGCGAGGACCGCAGGCGCAGGCCGGTCAGGTCAAGCTGGCCGTCATCGGTGGTTCCGGGCTTCTTGGTGGTCCACAGGTGGAAGCCGGCGCCGCCGTCCACATGGGCCAGCACGTGGGCGTTGCCCTTTTCGTGGAAAGGCTTGTTGATCAGGTCGATCCCGCCATCGGCGCGCACGCTCATCGGGTCGCGGTTGGACCCGGCAAAGGCTTCGCCTTCCGGCACGATGTTCAGGTACAGGCCGGCGGGCAGCAGGAACATGTCGGCGATGCCGTTCATCTGCGCTTCGCCCATCTTGGGCTGCGGGATGGTTTCGGGGCCACCGATGACCTGGATCTGCACGACGCCTTCGCCACGTTCGTTCACGAGGTCGACGAAGCCCTGGAAATTGCGCGAGAACGACACCTGCGCCGGGGTGAAGGTGATCGCGCGGATCAGGTCCTCGGCCTGGGCCGCGACCGACGACAGCCCGAGGGCGGCGGCCGCGAGGCTGCTGTAGAGAATGGATTTCTTCATGATTTCCTCACTATTGGAAGGGCCACAACCGTTGTCCGGTCATTGCGTGGCGTCGGGTTATTGCCCGCCATTGGCGTGCACGGGGGGAAGCTGAAGACCGCCTTCGGCCGCGGCCTGTTCGTAAAAGGTCAGCGCGGTGTCGACGAAGTCGGTCATTTCGGTCAGGGCGGTGGCGGGATCGCGCGACAGGAAGGCCTGGGCCAGGCGGTGCGCGCCTTCGGCGGCGGCGCGGCGCCCCGATGGGCCCTGAAGGGTGGCGGCCCGCACAAGCTGGACCTGCAAATGGAACCGCATCAGCGTTTCACGCAGGCGCCGGTTGGGGGTACGGGTCAGCCAGAAGTTGCGGAAATGCCGGTTGGCTTCGGCCGAGTCCGCCGGCGTCTGCGCCGCCGCGACCCCGTCGCGCAGCACACGGATCTGGGCGTCTTCCTCGGGCCGGGCCTTTGCGACGACGGCGGCAAAGGCCATCGGTTCCAGCGCGCGCCGGATCTCGAAGATCTCGCGGATGTCCTCGATCGAGGGGCGGATGATGACGTAGCCGGCGGGCGTGGTGGCCTGGATCAGCCCGTCGCTTTCCAGCCGCCCAAGCGCCTCGCGCACCGGCGTGCGCGACACGTCCAGGTCCCGTGCGATGGCCGCTTCGACCATGCGATCCCCGGCGCGGCGGCGGCTGTCGATGATGTCCTGCACAAGGCCCTCATAGACCTTTTGTGACAGGGACGGCGGCGGCGACAGGGTCGGCGGCAGGGGCGTCTCACGAGGGATTGTCTGCATCGAACAGGCTCCGGCTTTGCCTGTATACCTTTAAGCCTAAACTATCTGGCGCAAGGAAAATCTGCACCGGCCTGCCATAAAAACGTCAACCAGCCGCCGTGAGCGACTGGTCCCGTATAGATTTGAAGCTTTGAGGCTGTAATTTTCAGGGCTGCAGCATTTTTGACCGCACCGATAGCGTCGCCATCGCCGGGCATGGCGGCGGCTACCGACTCGGGTGTCGATGAGTCGGATGCGCCGTGCCGTCCTCGGTCAGGGGTGTGCGGGCCTGTCGCCGATGTCCCAGAACAGGCCGGCCATGATCCGCAGCCCTTCGTCGACGATGGAGACCGGCAGGTGTTCATCCGCCCCGTGCTGACGGCAGCCGGGGTAGGAATGCGGGATCCAGATCGTGGGCAGGCCGAGGATGTCGGTAAAGATCCAGTTGGGCAGCGAGCCGCCCAGATTGGGCAGGATCACCGGCGCGGCCCCCATGGTCCGCGTCAGCGATTGCGTCGCCAGATCGACCCAGGGGCCATCCAGATCCGACCGGCTGGCCGGAAAGGAGGAATCGGTGGCCGGCACGATCCTGACCCGTTCGAACCCGGCAGCATCCAGGGTGCGGCGCACGGCGTCTTCTACCCCGTCGGGATCGACGCCGACCGGATGGCGCAGCTGCAGCCGCGCCTTGGCCCAGGGCGGGATGGCGTAAAGCGGCTTGGCAATGTTGCCGACCTCGATCTCCATCACCTCCAGTGTCGACCAGGCATAGACCCGTTCGGCCTGGCTCAGCCCCGGCGCGCCCCACCAGGGATCAAGATCGGGATCGCCCTGGGCCGTTTCGATATGCACGTCCTTCAGCGCGGCGCGGACATTGTCGGGGATCGTGCCGGGCGTCAGTTCGGGCACAAGGCATTCGCCGGTCGGCCCGATCAGGGCGGCGATGGCATGGCACAGTTCGACCCCCGGATTGGCCAGAAGACCGCCCCAGTTGCCGGAATGGTGGTATCCTTCGCGGGCGTCGACCTGCAGGTGGATGTTGATCCCCCCGCGCGAACCCAGGAAGATCGTCGGCGCCTTCAGGCTCATCCGCGGCCCGTCCGAGGCGATCAGCACGTCCGCGGCCAGCTTGTCCTTGTGGTCGGTACAGATCGCGTCCAGCGCCGGCGACCCGTATTCCTCGCCCATCTCGACCAGGTATTTCAGGTTGAACCCCAGCGCGCCACGGGTCTGCAGAATCGCCTCGAGCGCGGCCAGGTTGACCGAATGCTGCCCCTTGTTGTCGGCGGTGCCGCGTCCGTACCACTTTCCGTCCCGCTCCGTCATCTCGAAGGGCGCAAGCCCATCCGACCACATCTCGGGCACGCCGGTGACCACGTCGCCGTGGCCGTACATCAGGACGGTGGGCCGGTCGTCGCCTTCGATGCGCGTGGCCAGAAGAAAGGGGCCGGGGGCGTCCGGATGGCGCAGGATCTCGCAGGTGAAGCCGAGGTCTTCGTACAGCGGGATCATCTCGTCCGTCAGGTAGCGGTCCAGGTCCGGCCAGTGTTCCCTTTCGCGCGAGACGGTGGGCAGGGCGACGCGACGGGCCAGGTCGGTCTTGAACCGGCCCGAGGTCAGGTGGCCGAGCGCCGTGGCGATGGCGGCGTCGCGTTGGGTGGTGGTGTCGCGTGTCATGGCTGTCCCCGATCATCTGTCGCGTGGCGGCAGAGAAATATCATTTGATCAAACACCGCAATGGAAAAGCAGCACGACCGGATTTGGGGCAGGCATGAAAAAGGCGGGGTCATTGCCCCGCCTTGTCCAAGGTGTTGCGTGACCTCAGGCCGGGTCGGCCAGCAGTTCCGGGTGCAGGTAGCGCTGCAGCCCCGCGCGGCAGTCATCCGGCCAGGGGTGCGACGTGTGATCCACGGTCGAGGTCATGACGATCAGCTGTTCGATGGTCCAGATCACGTCGTCCCCGACCTTCACCACAGTATAAAGGTCCAGCGAGGATTTCCCGATGCGCCGCACATGGACGTTGAAATCCAGCACGTCGCCGTAGACTGCGGGCTTCTTGAACTCGATGTTCATCTTGACGCTCGGCAGGCCCAGCTTGCGGTCGAACATCAGCTCTTTCCAGGTGACGCCGAACGAGGCGAACATGGCCTCGTTCACGTCCACGAGATAGGACAGGTAGGCCGGGTGATAGGCGATACCCGTCAGGTCGCAGTCGCCGAAGCGCATGGGTTTGGAGATCGTGAACGGCATTGCGGGTCCTCTGGAATCCGTTTCGGAACTGGGTCAGCCGCCTCGCGCCGGGTCCGGACAGATGGGCCCGACTCGGGAAACAGGCGGCTTGTTATTTTGTGTATAAAGAATAAGCGAATGGCAATTTGGGTCAAGAACTCTTGCAGTGAATGTGCATGACACTGATTTTGTTGCGCAAACACCTGCACCATCCGGGGCGTGCCCGGACCGTTTTCGCGCAAAGCATTTATTTTAGTCTTGAAATAGTTTGCCGGCGCGATACTCTGACTTCGAACCAAGCAGGGAAACCGAGTCATGAAGATCGCAGTCCTGGGCGGAGGCCCGTCGGGTCTCTACTTTGCAATTTCGATGAAGCTGCGCGACGCGGCGCACGAGATCACGGTCTACGAGCGCAACCGGGCGGACGACACGTTCGGCTGGGGGGTCGTGCTGTCGGACGAGACGATGTCGAATTTCGAGGACAACGACCCCGTCAGCGAGAAGATGATTCGCGACCACTTTGCCTACTGGGACGACGTGAAGGTCGTGCGCGGCGACGAAGAAATGACATCCGGCGGCCACGGGTTTTGCGGCATCGGGCGCAAGCAGATGCTGCTGCTGCTGCAGGAACGCGCCCGCCAGGTCGGCGTCGCGCTGGAATTCGAGGCAGAGGTCACGCCCGAACGGCTGGCCGAGCTGAAGGCGGAAAACGACCTGGTCGTCGCGTCTGACGGTCTGAATTCGCGCACGCGCCAGATCTACGAGGCCGAGTTCAAACCCGAGATCGACCTGCGCACCAACCACTTCGTCTGGCTGGGCACCCATCAGAAGTTCGACGACGCCTTCACCTTCATCTTCGAAAAGACCGAACACGGCTGGATCTGGGCGCATGCCTACCAGTTCGACGACGATACCGCGACGTTCATCGTGGAATGCGGCCCCGAGGTCTATCAGGCGTTCGGCTTCGACAAGCTGAGCCAGGAAGACAGCGTCGCGCTGTGCGAAAAGATCTTTGCCAGGCACCTGGGCGGTCATTCCCTGATGACCAATGCCAAGCACATCCGGGGTTCGGCCTGGATCCGCTTCCCCCGGGTGACCTGCGAGAACTGGTATTTCGAGAATGTCGTGCTGCTGGGCGATGCCTCGGCCACGGCGCATTTCTCGATCGGGTCGGGGTCGAAGCTGGGCATGGAAAGCGCCATCATGCTGGCGGACGAACTGGCGTCGGGCAAACCGCTGGACGAGGCGCTGAAGACCTACCAGGACGAACGCAGCCTGCAGGTTCTGCGGGTGACATCGGCCGCGCGGAATTCCACCCAGTGGTTCGAGGAAGTCGAACGCTATCTCGACCTGGACATGATGCAGTTCAACTATGCGTTGCTGACCCGGTCGCAGCGGATCAGCCACGAGAACCTGCGCCTGCGCGACCCGGACTGGCTGGCCTCGGCCGAAGCCTGGTTCCAGTCGCAGGCGGGCAGCAATTCCGACCGCCGCCCGATGTTCGCGCCGTTCAAGCTGCGCGACATGGACCTGGTGAACCGCGTCGTCGTGTCGCCCATGGCGCAGTACAAGGCCAGGGGCGGCATGCCGACCGACTGGCATTTCGTGCATTACGCCGAACGGGCGAAAGGTGGCGCGGGCCTGGTCTTTACCGAGATGCTGTGCGTCAGCATGGAAGGCCGGATCACCCCGGGCTGCCCCTGCATCGGACCCGACCAGGTTCCGGCCTGGTCCCGGCTGGTGGATTTCGTCCACGATGAAACCCCGGCCAAGATCTGTGCCCAGATCGGTCATGCGGGCCGAAAGGGATCGACGCGGCTGGCCTGGGACGGCATCGACAAGGCCCTGCCCGAAGGCGAGAACTGGCCGCTGCTGTCGGCCTCGGCCATTCCGCTGCTGGAGGGCAACGTCGTCCCGAAGGAAATGGACCGCGCCGACATGGATATGGTCAAGGCGCAGTTCGTGGACAGCGTGAAGGCCGCTGCCGAGGCGGGTTTCGACATGATCGAGATGCACGCGGCGCACGGCTATCTTCTGGCGTCGTTCATCTCGCCGGTGACGAACAAGCGGTCGGACGACTATGGCGGAAGCCTGGAAAACCGCATGCGCTTCCCGCTGGAAATCTTTGCCGCGATGCGCGCGGAATGGCCCGAGGCGAAGCCGATGACCGTGCGGATCTCGGCCCACGACTGGATGGGCGAAGAAGGCGTGACCCCGGACGAGGCCGTTCAGATTTCCGCCCTGTTCAAGGCGGCGGGCGCGGATGCGATCAACGTGTCCTCGGGACAGACCGACAAGGCGGAACAGCCGATCTATGGCCGCATGTTCCAGGTGCCCTTCGCCGACCGTGTCCGCAACGAGATCGACCTGCCGACGCTGGTGGCGGGCAATGTCTATGAACCGGACCACGTGAATTCCATCCTGATGGCGGGCCGCGCCGACCTGGTGCTGCTGGCACGTCCGCACCTGGCCGATCCCTACTGGACGCTGCATGCGGCCGTCGATCTGGGCGACACCGAACAAGCCTGGCCCGCGCCCTACGAAGGCGGGCGCCGTCAGGCGAACACGCTGGCCGAACGCGCCAAGGCGATGGCGCAATGACGCTGGCCGGTCGCAGGGCCTTCGTGACAGGGGGCGGTTCCGGGGTCGGGGCCGTCATCGCAACCATGCTCGCCCAGCAAAGCGCGCAGGTCACGATCTGCGGCCGCCGGTCGAAGCCGCTTGAACAGGTGGCCGCCGCGCAGGCGGGCATCACCGGCCTGGTCTGCGACATCACCGACGAGGCCGGCCTGGCCGAGGCGATCAGCACCGCCGCGCCGGATATCGTGGTGGCCAACGCCGGCGCATCAGAAAGCGGGCCGTTCGCAAAGACGGACCTTGCCGCCTTTGAACGGATGATGTCGGTCAACCTGACCGGCACCTTCCTGACCCTGCGCGAGGGGCTTAAGGCCATGTCGGGCAAGCCCTGGGGAAGGCTGATCGCCATCGCCTCGACCGCCGGGCTGAAGGGGTATCCGTATGTCGCGCCCTATGCCGCCGCCAAGCACGGGGTCATCGGCCTGGTGAAATCCGTGGCGCTGGAACAGGCGCGCAAGGGGATCACCGTGAACGCCGTCTGCCCCGGCTTTCTGGACACGGAAATGACAGACCGGTCGATCGCCAACATCGTCGCCAAGACCGGTCGCACCCCGGAAGAGGCGCGCGCCACGCTGGAAGCGACCAACCCGATGCACAGGCTGGTGCCGCCCGAAGACGTGGCGCGCACGGTGCTGTGGCTGTGCGGGCCCGGGTCCGACATGGTGACGGGGCAGGCGATATCCGTTTCGGGGGGCGAAACGTGAGCGAGATCTTCACCATCCGCCGCCAGGTGGAATTCAACCATTGCGACCCCGCCGGCATCGTCTTCTATCCCCGCTACTTCGAGATGATATCGGCCCTGATCGAACGGTTCTTCGCGGACGCGGTCGGGGTAAGCTGGGCACAGATGGCCCGGCTGGGCGGCGGCATGGCCACGCCCATGGGCGACATCCGGATCCGTTTCGCCGCGCCATCGCGGCTTGAAGACTGGCTGGACCTGTCGCTGCGGGTCAATTCCATCGGCGGGGCCTCGGCCACCTTTGGCCTTGCCTGCGACTGCAACGGCGAACCGCGGTTCACCGGAGACGCCACGATCATTTACGCCAGCCTCGATGCTGGCAAGGCCACGCGCTGGCCGGACGAGATGCGCAACCCCATGCTGCGCTACCTCGCTGTTCCAGACCAATAACGAGAAAGACCAACGCATGACCGTTCTTACCCCGCACATGTTCCTTCAACCCGACGGCTGGCTTCCGGCCAAGGGCTATGCCAACGGCATTCTGGCCGAGGGTCGCATGGTGTTCACCGGTGGTCTTGTCGGCTGGAACGCTGACCAGATCTGGGAACACGAGGACATGGTGGGTCAGTTCCGCCAGACCCTGTTGAACATCGTCGCCGTCCTGGACGAGGCCGGCGCGCGCCCCGAACACCTGGTGCGGCTGACCTGGTACATCACCGACAAGCGCGAATACCTCGACAACCTGCGCGGTTTCGGCGCCGCCTACCGCGAGGTGATCGGCCGCCATTTCCCGGCCATGGCCGTGGTGCAGGTCGCGGGCCTGATGGAAGACGCGGCCAGGATCGAGATCGAGGCGACGGCGGTCATCCCCCATGACTGACGTGACGCCGGTGCTGGTCACCATGGCGCCCTTTGACGCCGTGACGCCCAAGGGCGCGGTGACCGGCGGCTGGCTGATGACCCAGCTGGACGTGGCGGCGGGGCTGGCCGGGCGCACCGCATCGGGCGGCGAGGCGTTGATCTTGTCCATCAAGGACCTGACGTTCAAGGCGGCGCTGCACGCCGGCGAAGCCTTTGCGATCCGGGCCGAACTGACCCGCCGGGGCAACACATCCTTTAACCTGTCGCTTTCCGCACAGGGCGGTGACGGGCCCAACATGCGCGAGATCTTCGCGGCCGACGTGGTGATGGTGGCAATCGATACCGATGGCAAACCAAGAAAATTGAGCTGAGACGCCGAATTCCGCTGTTCCGAGGGGCTTTCGCCCGCAGGGGCAGCTTTTGCTTTACCTCGCCGATTTTAAGTTGATACTTGAAATAAATATTCAATCCCGGGCGGCGAAGCAGACCATGGACCAGCAAGGCATCCACGAAATCGAAGACGACGGCCTGGCACGGCACCGGCTGCGCCTGTGGTTGCAGATGCTCAAGGCCGTGCGGTTCGTCGAGGGATCGCTGCGCGAACGCCTGCGCGAAGGCTATGACACCACGCTGCCCCGCTTCGACGTGCTGGCCGCCCTTCATGCCGCGCCCGAGGGCATGAAGATGAGCGAACTGTCCAAGCACCTGGTCGTGTCGAACGGCAATATCACCGGCGTGGTGGATCGGCTGGTGTCCGAAGGGCTGGCGGAACGTCAGAACCTGGCCTCCGACCGGCGGGCGTTCCTGGTGCGCATCACCGACAAGGGTCAGGCGCTGATGGACGAGATGACGGCCGAACACCTGGCCTGGATCGACGAGATGTTCCACAACGTGTCCGAGGCGGACGCGGCGCGGGCGATCTCGATCATGCTGGACATCCGCCAGAAGGTCGCGAAATAGGCGCTGCGGCCCCCTTGGAAGGGGGCCGGTATGTTCAGAGGATGCCGGTTTCCTTCGCCACGCGGCGATAGCCCGATCCGGCGGTGAAGCCGCCGTCGATCACGAAATCCTCGCCCGTGATGAAACCCGACCCGTCCGAGGCCAGGAACAGCACCAGCTGCGCCACCTCGTCGGCCTCGCCCGCGCGCTGCATCGGTGTCATGCCGATCATCGGGCCCAGGTGCGGCGAGTTGCGGTTCAGGTCGGTGACGATCAGTCCGGGGCAGATCGCGTTCACGCGGATGCCTTGTTCGGCGAATTCCATCGCCGCCGACCGCGTCAGACCGCGCAAAGCCCATTTCGACGACGTGTAGGCCGGGTCGTAATGCCCGGAAAACCCGCTGTTGGACGAGATGTTGATGATCGAACCGCCACCGGTTTCGGCCATCAGCACGGACGCCAGCTTGGTGCCGATGAAGGCGCCGGTGGCGTTGACGTCCAGCACCTTGCGCCATTCCTCGACCGACATGTCGCGGATGATCTTGCGGTTGATGATGCCGGCATTATTGACCAGCACGTCCAGCCGCCCGGTCCAGTCGCGCACCAGGTTCAGCGCCGCCGCCCATTCGCTTTCCGAAGTCACATCCAGCTTCAGGAACTTCACCCGATGGCCTTCGCCGGTCAGCCGTTCGACCAGCGCGTGGCCATCGTCTTCCAGCACATCGCACAGCAGGACCGAGGCGCCGGCGGTCGCCAGCATCTCGGCCTCGACCGCGCCCTGACCCCGGGCCGCGCCGGTGACGATGGCGGTCTTGCCCGAAAGGTCGGTCAGCGCGCCCTTGGCCTTTTGGAAATCGACGCTCATGCCTGCACCATCAGCTGGCGCTGTTCGCCCAGTCCTGCCGCGCCCAGGGTCACCACCTGGCCGGCGGTCAGGAAGGTGGGCGGTTTCATCCCCAGGCCCACACCCGGCGGCGTGCCGGTGGCGATGATGTCGCCCGCTTCCAGCGTCATGAATTGCGAGATGTAATGCACCAGGAACGCCGCCCCGAAGATCATCGTCTTGGTGTTGCCGGTCTGGCGGCGTTCACCGTCCACGTCCAGCCACAGGTCGATGTCCTGCACATCGGCGATCTCGTCCTTCGTCACCATCCAGGGGCCGACCGGGCCGAAGGTGTCGTGGCTCTTGCCCTTCACCCATTGCCCGCCGCGTTCGGATTGGAACCGGCGTTCGGACACATCGTTGACCAGCGCGTAACCGGCCACGTGATCCAGCGCATCCACCTCGGAAATGTGACGCCCGGTGGTGCCGATCACGATGCCCAGCTCGACTTCCCAGTCGGTGCGGTCCGATCCGCGCGGGATCTGGACATCGTCATTGGGGCCGCACAGCGCGGTGGTCGCCTTCATGAACAGGATCGGTTCCTCGGGCGGCTCTTTCCCGGTTTCCCTGGCGTGGTCGGAATAGTTCAGACCGACGCAGATGAACTTGCCGGGCCGCGCGATGGCGGAGCCAAGGCGGGGCTCACTTTCAACCAGCGGCAGCGATGCGGGCTCCGTCGCGGCGATGCGGGCAAGTCCGTCGGGAGTCAGGGCGGCGCCGTCGATATCGGGCACGATGGCCGACAGGTCGCGGATCTTGCCCTCGGCATCCAGAAGCCCGGGCTTTTCGGCGCCAACCGGGCCGTAGCGAAGCAGTTTCATGATGTCTTCCTTTGTCAAAGGCGCGCCCGGCACGTCACGGACAAGCCGCAAGTGTCTGGGCGCGCCAGTCAGATCACGCGCGGCGATAGCCTTCGAGCGCTTCGTCGGGGACGTCGGGAAGGTTGGTCACCAGGTTGTCCGGCGTCCGGCAGGTCAGCCAGACCAGTTCGTCGGTGGTGGACATGTTGACCTCGACATGCGGCATGAAGGGCGGAACGAAGACGAAATCGCCTTCGTACATGTCGATGTATTCCTTGTAGTCGTCGCCGAAATAGATCCGGCCGTGGCCCTTCAGGACGTATCCGCCGGTCTCGCATTCCTCGTGGTGATGCGGGGGCGACCGGTGGCCCGGTTCATTGCTGACGCGGCCGAACCAGATCTTGGTGGCGGGGGTGTGCTGCGGGCTGACGCCGGATTTGCGGACGCATTCGCCCGATTGCAGCGTGTTGTCGCCAAGCTCGGACGAGCGGGTGACGACGGGAACAACCTTGTCGGTCATGATTTCCTCCCGAGAGAATGAAGGTGCTGGCCCTGCGAGGCAAGGTCGCGCAACCCTCACACATGGTATTTTAAATCTCAAGTAAATTGTTGATGGCCCTGGCGGGTGATCAGGCGCGATCACGCTGTCATCGCCCATGTTTTCTGGAACTTTCGCGGCTTTCCGGATCACCCTGCCGTTCCGGTCTTCCGATTTATCTTCAGGTCCGAACGAACTCTGATCCCCCCGACTCGTTATCCGAACCGCCCCCGACGGGTCGTTTCAATGGCATTGGGCCGCGCGCCGGCGCGCATTCGTGCTGATAAAATCCTCGGGCATCGCGGCTGATTGAGGCGGATTGCTTCAAATCTAAAGTTTTTGTTCGCTCATTTGATCAAAGGATCTTGTGAGCGCGGATCATGTGTGTTTGCGTGAGTCGTCGCTGGACGAAAAGCCCGAACGGGCGCAACCCAACAGGAATTCTCATGACACCAATCAGGACTACTCTTCTGGCTGCCACGGTTCTTGCCGGCACGGCCATGGGCGGCCAGGCGGCCGAGTTCGACTTTGCCGGACCGCTGGACGCCTATACGCTGGACCCGCACGCCATTTCGAACACGCTGGTCTTCGCGATCCTGCACAACGTCTACGACTCGCTCGTGCTGCGCGGCCCGGATCTTGAGCTTGAGCCCGGTCTTGCGACCGAATGGCGCCAGGTCGACGACACCACCTGGGAATTCAAGCTGCGCGAGGGCGTGACCTTTACCAACGGCAATGCCTTCACCGCCGATGACGTGGTCTTTTCCTTCGAACGCGCCAAGAAGGGCGGCATGAAAAGCCACCTGTCGGGCGCCAGCGCCATCGAGAAGGTGGACGATTACACCGTCCGCATCACCACGCCCCAGATCAACCCGATCCTGCCCAAGCAGATCGTCAACTGGCTGATCATGGACAAGGAATGGGCCGAGGAGAACGGCGCCGTCGAACCCGGCAAGGCCGACAATTCGACCGAAGGCTTCGCCAACCGCAATGCGATGGGCACCGGCGCCTACGTGATCTCCGACCGCGACCCGGGCGTGATGACCGAATTCACCGCCAACCCCGACTGGTGGGGCGACCGCAGCGGCAACATCGACAAGGCGACCTTCCACGTGATCGCCAATGCCTCGACCCGCGTTGCCGCGCTGATGTCGGGCGAAGTCGACATGATCGACGACGTGCCGCCGCAGGACACCGCCCGCATCGAGAAGGCCGACGGCCTGTCGGTCAAGGCGCAGCCCAACCTGCGCGCCGTCTACCTGCAGCCCGACGTGGCGCGCGACGAACTGATCCACGGGTCGGCCGAAGGCAACCCGTTCAAGGATGAGCGCGTGCGCGAAGCCATGTCGCTGGTCATCGACACCGGCGCCATCCAGAAGCGGATCATGCGGGGCTATTCCACGCCGCTGGGCCTGCCCATCGCCAAGGAAGTCACCGGGTCGACCGAAGAGCTGAACACGCCCGTCACCCCGGATCTGGACAAGGCCAAGGCGCTGATGGCCGAGGCCGGCTATGCCGATGGCTTCGACGTCACGCTGGACTGTACCTCGGACCGGTTCATGAACGACGAAGCCACCTGTCTGGCCGTCGGGTCCTTCCTGAGCCAGATCAACATCAACGTCACGCCGCGCGCGCAGACCACCAGCCGGTGGGCGCAACAGATCAACCCTCCGGGATATGACACGTCCTTCGTGATGGTCAGCTATTCGCCCTACACCTACGACGCGCATCAATTCCTGGTGGGTCTGGCGGTAACGCGCGATGCGGACGCCGGGCGCGGATCGTTCAACATCGGCGGGTATTCCAACCCGAAGGTGGACGAACTGACCGACCAGATCGGCGCCGAGACCGACCCCGACAAGCGCGCCGCATTGATGGAAGAGGCATTCGCCATCATCAAGGCCGACCACGCCTATATCCCGATCCACCAGCTGCAGATCCTCTGGGGTGTGCGCGACGGGGTCGAGGTGGTCCAGCAGGCCGACCTCAGCTACCCGCTGGCATGGTTCTCGGTGGACGAATGATGTCAGCTCCGGATTTCACGCGCCCGCTGGCCGACCTGGTTGGCTTTCCGACGATCTCGGCGGTCAGCAACCTTGAGCTGGTGGCGTATCTGGAAGACCTGGCCGCCCAACTGGGCGGCCGGGTCCGACGGTTTCCGGATCCGACGGGGGAGAAGGCCAACCTTCTCCTTTCCGTCGGCCCGGAGGTGGCCGGGGGCATCGTGCTGTCCGGTCACACCGACGTCGTGCCGGTCGAAGGGCAGGCCTGGACGGGCGATCCCTGGACCCTGCGCGACACCGGCAAACGGCTGATCGGGCGCGGTGCCACGGACATGAAGGGGTTCCTGGCGTGCTGCCTGGCGATCCTGCCGCAAGCCTCTGCCGCGCCGCTCAAGCGTCCGCTGCACCTGGCCTTTTCCTATGACGAGGAAGTGGGGTGCACCGGTGTCGGCCCGATGGCGGAATTCGTGGGCGAGAACCTGGCGCCCAAGCTTGCCGTGATCGGCGAGGCGACGAACATGCGCCTGGTGGATGCGCACAAGGGCGGCTGCATCGGCTGGACCCATGTAAAGGGCAAGCCCGGCCATTCATCGAACCCCGGACTTGGGGTCAACGCGGTGATGATCGCGGCCGAGATGATCGCCGAGATCAATCGCATCTACGAAGGCATGCAAAGCGGCCCGCAGTTCAAGGGCCTGACGCCGCCGCATTCGACCATTCAGGTCAACCAGGTGCAGGGCGGCAGCCACGGCAACATCATTGCCGAGGATGCGAAATTCTTCTGGGAAATGCGCCTTGTCCCCGGCCAGAAGGACACCGATGTCCTCGACCGGATGCAGGCAAAGGCGCGCGCGCTGGAACAGGCCATGAAAGCCGTGGACCCCGCCACGGGCATTCGGCTGGACATTCAGGCCCGCATCCCCGCGCTGGTCCCCGCTGTCGAACCGGCGCTTCAATCGCGACTGCTGAAGCTGTTGGGGCAGGACCGGCCCGAAGCCGTGTCCTATGGCACCGAAGCCGGCATATTCGCCAATGCAGGCACGCCCGCCGTCGTGGTGGGCCCGGGCGATATCCGCGATGCGCACCAGCCGGACGAGGCAATCGACATCGCCCAGATGGCCGCCTGCTGCGATTTCCTCCTCTCCCTCACCGACACTCTGACCCGGTAAACGCCACATGCTCCTGCAATCCCTCGAACGGGTGCTCCAGACCCTTCTGGTGTTGCTGATCATCAGCTTCATCGCCTTCATGCTGGTCGCCACGCTCGGCGACCCGCTTGGGCTTCTTCTGCCCCCCGATGCCACCGTCGCCGAACGCCAGGAGCTGATCGCGCGCCTGTCGCTTGACCAGCCGATCCTGCTGCGCTTCTGGGACTTCCTGACCGGCGTGCTGCACGGCGATTTCGGCATTTCCTACCGCACCCAGGACGAAGTCGGCCTGATGATCGGCGAACGCCTTCCGGCGACTCTGGAACTGGCCTTTGCCAGTCTGCTGATCACCATCTTCGTCGGCCTTCCGCTTGGTATCCTGTGCGGCGTGGCGCCCAATTCGCTGGCCGCGCGGGCGGTGATGTTCACGTCCATCGCCGGGATCACCCTGCCGAACTTCGTCGTCGGCATCGTGCTGATCGCGGTGTTTTCGACCCAGCTGGGATGGCTGCCGTCCTTCGGGCGCGGCGATACGGTGGACCTGGGATGGTGGAAGACCGGGTTGCTGACGCTCTCGGGCTGGCGCGCGATCATCCTGCCGGCGATCACGCTGGCGGCCTTCCAGGTGACATTCGTCATCCGCATGCTGCGCACCCAGCTGATGGAGGTCGGCCAGTCCGAGCACATCCGCTTTGCCCGCGCGCGTGGCCTGTCGGAACGCCAGATCTGGTTTTCCTACGCGATGCGAAACGCGCTTTTGCCCACGATCACCATGCTGGCCCTGCAACTGGGCAATGTCATCGCCTTTTCGGTCGTCACCGAAAGCGTCTTTGCCTGGCCGGGCCTGGGGTCGCTGTTCCTGCAATCGGTGCAGGCGGCGGATATTCCGGTGATCGCCATCTATCTCATCTTCGTCGGGACGGTCTTCATGGTGCTGAACCTGATCATCGAGCTCTGCTACCCGCTGATCGACCCGCGCCTGAAAAGGAAATCCTCATGAAAGCGCTGAAGGAAGCCCTTTCGGGCGCGCGCGGCGCCCAGGCGTCGGCGGTGATCCTGGTGCTGCTGATCGGCTATGCGCTGATCGTGCCGCTGTTCGTCGACGACCCGTTCCAGCTGTCGGGCATGTCGATCATGGATGCGTTCAACCCGCCGGTCTGGATGGACATGGGCACCTGGGCCATGCCGCTTGGCGCCGACGACCAGGGCCGCGACATGGTGGCCGCCATCGCCTATGGGCTGCGGTCGTCGATCTTCGTGGGCGTGTCTTCGGTGCTGATCGGGCTGATCCTCGGCGGCATCCTCGGCCTGATCGCGGGCTTCAACGGAGGCCGTATCGACGCGTTGATCATGCGCACGGCGGATGTGCAGCTGGCCTATCCGGCGCTGCTGCTGGCCATGGTGATCGACGGGATCGCCACCGCCGTTCTGGGCCGCGACCGGTCCATCGAGGTCGCCATCACCATCGTGATCCTGTCCATCGGCATCGCCTTCTGGGTGCAATACGCCCGCACCATCCGCGCTTCGGTGATGGTGGAACGGGAACAGGATTACGTCGCCGCCGCGCGGGTGACGGGCCGGTCGGCGTCGGCCATCGTGATCAGGCACATCCTGCCCAATGTCATGGCCCCGGTGCTGGTGATCGCGACGATCAACCTTGGGATCGCCATCATCACCGAAGCCACGCTGTCCTTCCTCGGCATCGGCATCCCGCTGACCTATCCGTCGCTGGGGTCGTTGATCCGCAACGGCAACGATTTCCTGCAATCGGGGGAATGGTGGATCTCGGCCTGGCCCTGCCTTGTGCTGGTGCTGCTGGTCATCGCGGTCAACGTGCTGGGCGACCACCTGCGCGATCATTTCAATCCCAAGATCCGGGGGCGTTCATGAGTACCGAACCGCTGCTTGACGTGCGTGACCTGTGCGTCGGACTGATGCGCGAGGGCCGGGAGCTGCCCATCCTGCAGGACGTGTCCTTTCAGGTGATGCCGGGCGAAGTGCTTGGCATCGTGGGGGAAAGCGGGGCGGGCAAGTCGATGACCGGCGCCGCCGTCATCGACCTGATCGTGCCGCCCGTGCGCCGCACCAAGGGGTCGGTCGCTCTGGCGGGAACCCGGCTGGACCTGATGAGCGCGCCCCAGATCCGCCGCGTGCGCGGCAAGCGCATCGGCTACATCTTCCAGGACCCGATGACGTCGCTGAACCCGGTGCTGAGCATTGGCCGCCAGCTGACCGACACGATGCGCCGGCACCTGCCGGTGTCGAAGTCCCAGGCCAGGAAACGTGCGCTGGACTGGATCGCCCGCGTCGGCCTGCCCGACCCGGCCCGCGTCTTCGCCGCCGCCCCGCATGAATTGTCCGGCGGTCAGCGCCAGCGGATCGTCATCGCCCTGGCATTGTGTGCGGAACCCGAACTGGTGATCGCGGACGAACCCACCACCGCGCTGGACGTGTCAGTGCAGGCGCACATGCTGCAACTGCTGCGCGACCTGCACAAGGAAACCGGGACGGCCATGATGCTGATCACCCACGACCTGGGCGTCATCGCCAAGATGGCCGACCGCGTGGCGGTGTTCTATGCCGGGCGGCTGGTCGAAAGCGGGCCGACGGAAACCGTCATGGCCCGCCCCGAACACCCCTATACCGCCGGCCTGATGGGCGCGACGCCCGCCGTGGACGAGACCGGCGCGATGCGGGTGCGGGCGATCCCGGGGTCGATGCCGTCCATCGGCGCGCTGCCCCCCGGCTGCGCCTTCCACCCCCGCTGCCTGCGCGCGGCCGACCGCTGCAAGGCCGATATCCCGGCGCTGAGCAATGGTGCCGCCTGCCATTTCCCCCTGAGCTTGGAGCCGCACCATGAGCCAAAGTGACGTGCTGGTCGTAAACCGGGTGTCGAAGACCTTCGGCGGTCGGGCAAGCACCCTGGAAAAGCTGCTGGGGCGCAAGCCCAAGGGCCTGAAGGCCGTGCGCGACGTGAGCTTTTCGATCCGCAAGGGCGAGGTTCTGGGGCTGGTGGGCGAGTCGGGCTGTGGCAAATCCACCCTGGCGCGGATGACCGCCGGGCTGATGGCGCCGACCGAAGGCGAGATCGGGCGCGGGCCGGTCGAAACGCGGGAACAGATGATCTTTCAGGATCCGTTTTCCTCGCTGAACCCGCGCTGGCGGGTGCGCGACATCGTCGCCGAACCGATCCGCACCCACCGGCTGCGCGCCGAACAGGACATCCCCGCCCGCGTCGGCGAACTGCTGGAACAGGTGGGCCTGTCCGCGGCGGATGGCGAGAAGTTTCCCCAGGCGTTTTCCGGCGGTCAGCGTCAACGGATCTCGATCGCCCGCGCGCTGGCCGGGGAACCGGCGTTCCTGATCCTCGATGAGCCGACCTCGGCGCTGGACGTGTCGGTGCAGGCGCAGATCCTCGACCTGCTGAAGGATCTGCAGACGCGCTATCACCTGACGTCGCTGTTCATCACCCACAACCTGCCGGTGGTGCGCCTGATGGCCGACCGGATCGGCGTGATGTACCTGGGCGAACTGGTCGAACTGGCCCCGGCGGAACAGGTCTTCAACGCCCCCCGCCATCCCTACACGCGGCTGCTGATCGATGCGGCGCCGTCGCTGGATGCCCACGACCGCACCCTGCACCCCATCCCCGGAGAGCTGCCGGACCCGTCCAGCCCGCCTTCGGGCTGCACCTTCCGCACCCGCTGCCCCTTTGCGCAGGAGATCTGCACGAAGGAGCGTCCGCCGCTGCGTAACGAGGACGGGCGGCAATGGCGCTGCCATTTCACCCCCGACCTCTCGGCCACCCTTTGATCCAATTCTGCATTCCAAGAGACTGAACATGAAACGACTTTCCCTGGACCCGACCTCGGCGCTGGCGCAGGTGCGCGGCAACCTCATCGATATCGAGACCGAGAACATCGCGGTCCTGGCGTCCCGCGCGGCGGGGATCGATGACCTGATCCCGCTGTGGTACGGCGAAGGCGACCTGGTCACCCCCGAACCGATCCGTGCGGCTGCGCAGGCGAGCCTGGCAAAGGGCGAAACCTTCTATGTTCCGCAAATGGAAGGCCGGCCGGATCTGTCGGCGGCGCTGGCGACCTATCAGTCGCGGCTGCACGGCATCACGCTGGGCGAAGACCGCAGCACGGTGACCCCGGGCGGCATGCAGGCGGTGCACCTGGCCTGTTCCCTGATGCTCGAGGCGGGAACGAACGCGGTCTACGTGGAGCCGCAATGGCCCAACATCCGCCAGTCGATCCAGCTGGCGGGTGCCGAGCCGCGCGCCGTGTCGCTGGAAATGAAGGACGGCGACTGGCAGCTGGACCTGGACAAGGTCTTTGACGCCTGCGACGCGCGGACCCGGGCAATCATCCTGTCGACCCCGTCGAACCCCTGCGGCTGGACCGCCACGCCCGAGATCTTCGAGGCTCTGATCGCCTTCTCGCGCCGCACCGGCGTCTGGATCATCTCGGACGAGGTCTATTCCCGCCTGACCGGAGACGGCAAGGCCGCGCCCTCGCTGCTGCAGGTGGCCGGGCCTGAGGATCTGGCGCTTTGCATCAACGGGTTCTCCAAGGCCTGGGCGATGACCGGCTGGCGGATCGGCTGGCTGAACCACCCCGCGTCGGTCGCGCCGGTGATCCGGGCGATGACGCAATACGTCAACTCGGGCACCGCCGCTTTCGTGCAGGCCGGCGCCGTGGCGGCACTCGAACAGGGCGAGCCGATTGTCGACCTGGTCCGGGGCCGCTGCCGCAAGGGGATGGATACCGCCTACGAGATCCTCGGCCGGTCCAACCGCATCCGCCTGCCCGAAAAGCCCAAAGGCGGCATGTATGTCTTCTTCAGCGTCGAGGGCCAGCCCGACGCCCATGCCTTCTGCTCGGACATGGTGACCGAGGCGCATGTGGGCCTCGCGCCCGGGGGGTTGTTCGGAGAGGATTTCCGGGGCCATGTCCGCATGTGCATCGCCCGCGAACACACCCAGATCGAAACCGCCTGCACCCGCGTTCTGGAAGCGCTTGGCGGCTGACGTCATGCCTGCCCGGGGTGTCCCCGGGCAGGTCATTTACCCTGCGCGATATTGCGGGATAGTGGCGAGGTAACCGCCATAGGCATCGGCATTGGGGGGCGTGAAGGTCTCGACCAGCGGGTTCGATCGTTTCCACTGCGTCGCCCCCATGTCCTGCATCAGCTCGTCGAAATGCCGGAAGTGGAAGGGTGCGGAACAGAGCCCGCCATAGACCTGCGCCGCCGGCCGTTCCTTGCGCCGCCAGTGCAGCATCTCGTCGATATTCGCCTCCATCTCGGCCTGCGACGGCTGTCGGGCCAGCTGGCCGTCCATGTAGCGCACCAGCCAGTTGGCGATCATCTCGGCCGAAAGCACCGTGCAGAAGGACGAGTTGAAGCCGACGAACCCCATGTCCGGCAGGTCCGGGTTCACCGACAGCCGGTAGGTCCGGTATTGCCCGTCGTCCTCGATCAGCTTGTCGCGGTGTTCCTGGGCCAGGTAGGGCACGCCCAGCTTCCAGCCCACGGCGAGGATCGACAGGTCGCAGGGGATCGTGTCGCCCGTGGTCAGCCTGACCTTGCCCGGCTCATAGCTGTCGATACTGCCGATGACGGGCGTGATCCGGCCCGCGTTCATCTCTTCGAACAGGCCCGGCGTCACGATGGGCAGGGAACAGGATGCGTCCTTTTCGATGGGCCCATCGGGGACCATGTTGTGTTTCTTCAGCCCCAACTGCAGCTTCAGCAGCGTTTCCAGCCCCCGGAAGTTGGCCCAGACCAGCGGCTTGGTGATCGCCGCCATCACCCGGGCCATTGGCCCGCGCCCCCAGCCGTTGAACTGCATCTCCTGCGCGCGCATGTAAAGCAGCCGCTTGAAGTTGATGCCGCCCACGAAATAGGGGATCCGCCAGACGTTTTCCCGGTAGACCAGGTGCACCGAAGCCGCCCCGTTCTTTGCGGCGTTCACCGCGATATCGGTGCCGGATTTGGACGCGCCCAACACGACCACATGCTTGCCCGTGCAGATCGCGGGATCGGTGTAATCCGACGAATGCAGGACCTGCCCGCCGGCCTGCGTAAACGCCTCCTGCCCGGGGTGGGTCAGGATGTTCTTGTCGGAAAACTGCCCCGTGGCGACGACGACGAAATCGAAATCCTCGGACCATTGGTTCGACCCGGATCGCAGCGTCAGCGTCCAGCCCGACCCGTCCGCGCGGCGGTCCATCGACAGAACCTCGGTGTTCAGCCGGAACAGCCGCGCCAGCCGGTGCTTGTCGGCATAGGCGTGCAGATAGGCATGCACCTGCGGGCCCTTGGGCCATTCGGGGTAGTCGTCCGGCATCGGCAGATCGGTGAAACGGTACAGATCCTTCGGCGATTGCGTCTGCACGTCCGGGTAGGACCGCGACAGTTCCCACACGCCTCCGAAATCGGGACTGCGTTCGAACCCGCAGACCCGGTGCCCCTTTTCGTCAAAGGCCTTCGCGGCGGCGAGGCCCGATACCCCGCCGCCGATCACGGCCACTTTCTTGCGACTGACCATGATGCGCCCTCACTCCGCCGGGGGCGGCAGGAAGTCGACTTCGTGCTCGGCCGAGATGCGCACCAGTTCCTCGGGATCGGTCACGCCGTCGAGCTGGGTGAACAGATCGAACAGCTTGCGCGACGGCGCGACGCCGAAGACGCAGGTCGCCTCAAGGCCCGAGCGGTTGAAGATGCCGTGTGCCACGCCCATCGGCATCCTGACCGTGTCGCCGGGGCCGGCCTTGTGCACGTCGGCGCCGAATTCGATTTCCAGGTTGCCGGTCAGCATGACGATCCATTCGTCCTGCGTGGGGTGGATATGGGGCGGCACAAAGGTCCCGTCGGGGATGATCGCGTGCCAGATCATGGCGTTCTCGCTCAGCAGCTTGGGCGTGTAGGTGTGGCCGACGACGTTCCACTGGCGGCCTTCGACGGATCCGTCGGATGGTGTGATGCCTGGTTCCATGGCGGTCTTCTCCTGTTGATGCGGGACTCACGCGGTCCCGTCCGCACCAGAATGCGCCAGATTTCGGATGCGGCTTATCCAGATTGCGAATCCGATTGCTGCGGTAGTGCTTCAAGCTTGAACTATTCAGGGCGCGCGCCCAGACTTTCAGCATGGTTCAGCCCGCGCCCCGATCGCCGAAGGCCCTGCTGTCAGGTTTCCCCATCCTGCGGACCGATGACCTGTCCGAGGCGCGCGCCGTGGTCGGCCAGGCGTTCTGCGATCACCGGCTGGACATCCGGCGCGGCACCCGGTTGCAGGTCAGTCATGATCACGTGCGGGGCACCGGCCTGTCGCTGAACGCGCTAAGCTACGGACCCGAAGTCGACATTGATCCGGGCCAGTTGCAGCGGTTCTACCTGCTGCAATTCCCGCTGGCCGGCGCGGCGGTGATCCGGCACCGGGGCGAAACCATCGAGGCGGGCCCCAAGACCGCCACCATCCTGAACCCGGACCGCGACACGCGGATGACCTGGGGCGACGGGTGCCGCAAGCTGCTGTTGCAGGTCAATCGCGACCACCTGGAACGGGTGGCCAAAGAGCTGATCGGCGGTTCCTTGCCCGGCGCGGTGCGGTTCGATCCGCGGGTGGATCTGACCGGGGCAGGGGGGCAGGCCCTGTTCCGCCGGGTGGTGGCCGCCGCCCGCGCTGCCACGGATGGCGAGTTGTGGCGCGACGGCACCGGGCTGAACGAGGTCTGGGCCGAACGGGAACTGACCACGGTGCTGCTGGAAAGCCAGCCCAGCAACATCAGCCACATGCTGTGGCGGGCGATGCGCGCGCCGACCCCGCGCGAGATGCGGCGCGCGCTGGACTACCTGCATGCGAACATGGCCGATCCGATCCGCGTCGAGGATATCGCCCGCGCGGCGGGGCTGAACGTGCGGTCGCTGCAACTGGGGTTCAAGGCGGCCTTCGCCATGTCGCCGATGCGCTACCTGCGCGACATCCGGCTGGATGCGGCGCGGTACCGGCTGACACGGCGGCAGGGCCGCGAGGCGGTGTCCGAAGTCGCCTATTCGGTCGGGTTTTCCCACCTCGGCCGGTTCTCGCAGGACTACCGCGCAAGGTTCGGCGCCAGCCCGAGTGCGGAGCAGGGCCGGGAAACTCCCCCGGCCCGCTGATCAGGCCTTCAGGCGGAACCGCTGGATCTTGCCGGATTCGGTCTTGGGCAGGGCATCGGTGAACTGCACGGAACGCGGGTACTTGTAGGGCGCGATCGTCGCTTTCACGTGTTCCTGCAAGGCCTTGGCCAGCTTGTCGCCCGGCTCGTGCCCTTCGGCGACGACCACGTGCGCTTCGACGATATGGCCGCGATCCTCATCCGGCTTGCCGATCACCGCGCATTCCAGGACGGCGGGGTGCGACAGCAGGGCGGCTTCGACCTCGGGTCCGGCGATGTTGTAGCCCGACGACACGATCATGTCGTCGTTGCGGGCGGCGAAATGCAGGTAGCCGTCTTCGTCCATGACAAAGGCGTCGCCAGTGATGTTCCAGCCGTCCAGCACGTAGTTCGTCTGCCTTTCGTCGGCCATGTAACGGCACCCGATCGGTCCGCGCACGGCCAGCCGCCCGGTGGTGCCGCGCGGCACCTCGTTGCCCGTGTCGTCGATCACCTTGGCCTCGTAGCCGGTCACCGGCTTGCCGGTGCAGGCGGGGCGGTGGTCGTCGAAGCGGTTGGTGACGAAGATATGCAGCATCTCGGTGGCGCCGATCCCGTCCAGCATCGGCTTGCCGGTCTTTTCGATCCATTCCTCGTAGACCGGCGCGGGCAGGGTTTCCCCGGCCGACACGGCGGCGCGCAGCGACGACAGGTCGGCGCCTTCGTCCATGGCGCGCAGCATGACGCGATAGGCGGTGGGGGCGGTGAAGCTGACGGTCGCGCGGTACTTCTGGATGATCTCGATCATGTTCGGCGGGCTGGCGTTTTCCAGCAAGGCCGCCGCCGCGCCGAAGCGCAGCGGGAACACCGCCAGACCACCCAGGCCGAAGGTGAAGGCCAGCGGCGGGGACCCGACAAAGACATCCTCGGGCGTGACGTTCAGCACTTCCTTGGCATAGCCGTCGGCGATGATCAGGATATCGCGGTGGAAATGCATCGTGGCCTTGGGCGACCCGGTGGTTCCCGACGTGAAGCCCAGCAGCGCCACGTCATCGCGCCCCGTTTTCACCGCCTCGAATGTCACCGGTTTTTCCAGCGCCAGCCGGTCCAGTTCGGCGTCGTGGTTGGACGTTCCGTCGAATCCCACAACCTTTTCAAGGTATTCCGATGTCTTGGCGCAGGCCGTCATCTCGTCCATCAGGCGGGTGTCGCAGAAGGCGAACTGCACATGGGCCTTGTCGACGATGGCCGTCAGCTCTCCGTGGCGCAGCAGGGGCATGGTGTTGACCACCACCGCGCCGGCCTTGGTGGCGGCCAGCCAGACCGCGACCATCGCCGGGTTGTTGGCCGACCGGATCAGCACGCGGTTGCCGGGCTTGACGCCCAGGTCCTCGACCATGGCGTGAGCCAGGCGGTTGGTCCAGTCCGACAACTCCTTGTAGGTGCGCCGCCGGCCATTGCCGATCAGCGCGGTGCGGTCGCCGTAGCCCTTTGCCACCACGGCATCGGTCAGTTCGACGCCCGCGTTCAGGTATTCGGGATAGTCGAACCCGTCCATCAACAGGTCGGGCCACTGGTGGGCGGGTGGCAGGTGATCGCGAGTGTAGGTATCGACATGGGCCGTCGGGCCCAGGGTAAGGGACTGGGGTGCCATATTGGTGTTTCGAACTCCCTGTTGCCGGTCGATGCCGGCCGTTTTTTTGTTCGGCCCCCCCGACGCGGCATTGCACGCGGAGGGATGGCAATGATCGCGTTCCGGATGTCTGAATTGCACCGCGACCCAGGTGGCCCCGGGTCAGGAATCTGAAGCCTATGCCAAAAGGCTAGGCAGGCCGTTTTTTTATTTCAAGTAAAAAAAGTTTGGACTTGAAATACATCCCGGCCCGCGCAACGCTTGCTTCGAGGGTGGGCAAAACGCGCTTGGAACTTGGCAGGCGCGATTTGTAAAACATGGGAATCACCGAAGAATCCCACGTGGACAAGGAGTTTGACATGGTTGCTTTTGCGGTTTCGGATTGGGAAGACGCGTATCAGAACGGGCGCCATATTGCCGGCGGATCGAACTATCCGGCGGCCTGGGTCCAACCTTCCGCCTCTTTTCGCGCCACTGCCAATGCACGCCTGGACATCGCCTATGGGCAAGGCGCGCGGCATCGCTATGACCTGTTCCTGCCCGATGCTACGCCGAAGGGATTGTTCGTCTTCATCCACGGCGGCTACTGGATGTCGCTGGACAAATCCTACTGGTCCCACCTGGCGGCCGGACCGCTGGCCAACGGCTGGGCGGTGATGATGCCGTCCTATGACCTGTGCCCCGATGTCTCGATCGCCAAGATCACCAGGCAGATCGGTGCCGCCATCACCCACGGCGCCGGCGCGGTCGATGGTCCCATCGTGATCAGCGGGCATTCCGCCGGCGGTCACCTGGTCTCGGCCATGATGTGCGAGGACACGCCCCTGCCGGAACCGGTGCAGGCGCGCCTGGCCCATGTGGTGTCGATTTCAGGCGTTCATGACCTGCGTCCGATGCTCTGGACGGAACGCAACGCCACGCTGCAACTGGACATGGAAAGCGCCGAGGCGAACAGCCCGGTGCTGAAACGCCCCCTGACCCATGTCCGGCTGACCACCTGGGTCGGCGGCGGCGAGCGGCAGGAATTCCTGCGCCAGTCGGCGCTGTTGTCGAATATCTGGCACGGGCTGGGCTGCGTCACGCAGGACGTGGTGGCCCCCGATCGTCACCACTTCAACGTCATCGATGCCATCGCCGAGGCGGACGGCCCGATGCTGCGCCTGGCGCTTGGCGGCTGAGGAGACGTCTGGCCGCAAACTACTTGCAATTGCAGCGCGCTGCCCCGCTGAATGCGGGCGTGACGCGCTGATCCGCCCGAATGGGCACCCAAAAAAGACGGCAACAGCCGCTGATTTCAACACGGGAGTTCGTAATGAACCACAAGACCAAACTGCTTGCCTCGACGCTTCTGGCGCTCGGGCTGTCCGCCCCGGCCTTTGCGCAGGACGTTCCGGCCGCCGCCGGGGATGACGTTCTGAAAATCGGCCTTGTCTACACGCTGTCCGGTCCTCCGGCGGCCCTGGGCGTGCAGGCGCGCGACGGGTTTCTGCTGGCGGCGGAAAAGATGGGTGAAATCGGTGGAATGAAGACCGAAATCATCATTGTCGATGACGAAGGCAAACCCGACCTTGCCGCCGAAAAGGCGCGGGAACTGGTGGTGCGTGACAATGTGGATTTCGTTGTCGGCCCGATTTTTTCCAATATCCTGATGGCCATCGTCCAGCCGGTCACCAGCACCGGCACAATCCTGATCTCTACCAATGCGGGCACCTCGACCCTTGCGGGCGAGAACTGCAATCCGAACTTCTACACGACCTCGTACCAGAACGACCAGATGCACGAGGTCATGGGCGCCTATGCCGAAAAGATGGGCTACACCAACGTCTTCCTGATGACGCCCAACTACCAGGCCGGCAAGGACGCCATGGCCGGGTTCAAGCATTCCTACACCGGCGGCACCGCCGGCGAAGTGTTCACCGAACTGGGGCAGCTCGACTTCTCGTCGGAACTGGCACAGATCGCGGCGTTCCAGCCTGACGCGGTGTTTACCTTCATGCCCGGCGGCATGGGCGTGAACCTGGTGAAGCAGTATTCGCAGGCCGGCCTGACCTCGATCCCGTTCCTGTCGACCTTCACCGTGGATGAAACAACGCTGCCGGCGACACAGGATGCGGGCGTGGGCCTGATGGCGGGGTCGAACTGGGCACCCGACATGGACAATGCGGCCAACAAGACTTTCGTCGACGGTTATATCGCCAAGTACGATGCCCTGCCCGGCACCTACGCCATGCAAGGCTATGACGCGGCGCAGATGATCGACGCGGCCGTCAAGAAGGTCGGCGGCGACCTGACCGACCGCGACGCCCTGCGCGCCGCCCTGCACGACGCCGACTTCGACAGCCCGCGCGGAGACTTTTCGTTCGGGAACAACAACTTCCCGATCCAGGACTTCTATCTGACCACCGCGGTCAAACGCGACGACGGCTTCTACGGCACCTCGATCCAGGAAAAGATCTTCGACGATTACGTCGATAACTACGCCGCCGAATGCAAGATGTGATCGGCTGAACGTGACTGAACGGCTGGGGGGATCGCGACCATGATGAACCTGTTTGTCCTGCAACTTCTGAACGGCGTGCAGCTTGGCGTGCTGCTGTTCCTGATCGCCGCGGGGCTGACGCTCGTGTTCGGGATCATGGACGTGATCAACCTGGCCCATGGCGTCCTTTACATGGTGGGCGCCTACCTGATCGCGACTTTCGCGGCGGCCACGGGCAGCTTCTGGTGGGGTCTCCTGCTGATGCTGCCGGCCGCCGTGCTTGTCGGGCTGATCGTCGAATTCGTGGTGATGCGGCGATTATATGCGCGCTCCCACCTGGATCAGGTGCTGGCCACCTTCGGGCTGGTGATGATCGCCAATGAAGCCGTCAAGATGATCTGGGGCACCTCGCCCCTGTCGGTGCCGATGCCTGAACTGCTGTCGGGGTCCGTGCCCCTGATGGGCCCGCTGAAATACCCGGTCTACCGGATCGCCATCATCGTCGCCGGCCTTGCCGTGGCCTTCGGGCTGTTCGTGATGGTCAATTACACCCGCGTCGGCATGCTGCTGCGGGCTGGCGCGACGAACCGGGAAACCGTCTCGGCGCTTGGTGTCGACATCAACCGGCTGTTCGCCATCGTCTTCACGCTGGGCGCCGTGCTGGCCTGCTTGGCGGGCGCGCTGGTCGCGCCGATCCTGTCGGTGGACACCGGCATGGGGGAAAGCGTGCTGATCCTGACCTTCGTGGTCGTGGTGATCGGCGGTATCGGGTCGATCAAGGGGGCGTTCCTTGGCGCGTTGCTGGTCGCGGTCGTCGACACTTTGGGCGGCGTTTTCGGCCCGATCCTGTTGCGGTCGGTCTTTGACCCGTCGACGGCGGGGCAGGTGGGCCGCGTGCTGGCGCCGATGCTGGTCTACATCCTGATGGCCGCCATCCTCTTCGCCAAACCCGCAGGCCTCTTCGGGAGACGCGCATGACCGACCTGACCGCAACCGCGACCCCCGACCGCCCCGTATTGGCCGGACGGGTGAAGGCGGCCATTGTCCTCTTTGTCCTCTTCGCGCTGATGCCGCCGCTGGCCTCGGCTTTGGACGATCCGTTCTACGTGCTGATCGGCACCCGCATCCTGGCCTATGCCATCGCCGCCATGGCGCTGGACCTGATCCTTGGCTACGGCGCGATGGTCAGCTTTGGCCATGCCGCCTACCTGGGCTTCGGCACCTATGCCGTGGCGATCCTGTCCAGCTTCGGGATCAACGACATGATCCTGCAGATCGTCTTTGCCATGGCGATCTCGGCCGTCTTCGCCCTGATCACCGGCGCGATCTCGCTGCGGACCAAGGGCGTCTATTTCATCATGATCACGCTGGCCTTCGGGCAGATGGCGTTCTTCTTCTTCATCTCGCTGTCCGCATACGGCGGCGACGACGGCGTGGCGCTGGCCCAACGGTCCACCCTGCTGGGCATGGACCTGCTGAAATCCGACTACGGGCTTTATTACGTCACGCTGGCTCTGCTGATCGGCCTCTTCGCGGTCTGCAATCGCATCGTCGGATCGCGTTTTGGCCGGGTCCTGTCGGGCATCCGGGAAAACCCCACGCGGATGGAGGCCATCGGCTATTCGCCCTTCCGCTACCAGCTGACGGGCTTCGTGATCTCGGGCTGCATCACCGCGATTGCCGGGGTCGTTCTGGCCAACCAGGCGCAATTCGTCAGCCCCGCCTTCATGTCCTGGCACAAGTCGGGCGAGCTGATCGTGATGGTCGTTCTGGGCGGTGTCGGCACGCTGGCCGGTCCCATCGCGGGCGCCGCCGCGGCGCTGCTGCTGGAAGAATGGCTGGGCGATCTGACCGAACACTGGAAGCTCTATTTCGGGATCTTCCTGGTGCTGATGGTGCTGTTTTCGCCGCGCGGGATCACCGGCCTGCTGGAAAACCTCGGCCTTTCAAGGAGACAGGAATGACCTCGCTGACGGTCCGCAACCTGACCAAATCCTTCGGGGCGCTGAAGGTGACCGACGATGTCTCGCTTGACGTGGCCTCGGGCGAAATCCACGCGATCATCGGCCCCAACGGCGCGGGCAAGACGACGCTGATCTCGCAGCTTTCGGGCCAATTGCCATCGGACAGCGGCACGGTGGCCATCGGCGCGCGCGACGTCACCCGCCTGTCCATGCCCGACCGCGTGCGGCTGGGGCTGGCGCGGTCGTTCCAGATCACCTCCGTCCTGCCCGGGTTCACCGCGCTGGAAAACGTGGCGCTGGCGGTGCAGGCGCGGCAAGGGTCGTCCTTTCGGTTCTTCGGCGCTGTCGCGACCGAAGCCGCGCTGAACGACGCCGCGTTGAAGGCCCTGCGCGAAGCGGGGCTGGACCATCGCGCCCATGTCCCCGCCAAATCGCTCAGCCACGGCGAACACCGTCGGCTGGAACTGGCCATCGCGCTGGCCACCGACCCCAAGGTGCTGCTGCTGGATGAACCGCTGGCCGGGGTGGGGGGCGAGGATGCCGAGACCTTCGTCGAGAACCTGCAGAAGCTCAAGGGCCGGTTCACCATGATCCTCATCGAACACGACATGGAGGCGGTCTTTGCGCTGGCCGACCGGGTTTCGGTGCTGGTCTACGGCCAGATCATCGCCACCGGCACGCCCGAGGCCATCCGCAACGATGCGCAGGTGCGCGCCGCGTACCTGGGCGAAGAAGAGGAGGCCGCCTGATGCTGGACGTCAACGGGCTGGAAGCGGGTTACGGCGAAAGCCGGATCCTGTTCGGCATCGACTTTCGCGTCAATGATGGCGAGGTCGTCACTCTGCTGGGCCGCAACGGCATGGGCAAGACCACGACGATCAAGTCGATCTTCGGCCTGATCAAGCCGCGCGCGGGCAGTGTCAAGATCGGCGGCAAGAACCTGACCGGTGCCGACCCGCACAAGATCGCGCTGGCGGGCCTTGGCTATGTGCCCGAGGGCCGCCAGATCTTTCCCACGCTGAATGTCGAGGAGAACCTGCGCGCGACGGCGCGTCCCGGCAAATGGACACTGCAGCGGATCTATGACCTGTTCCCGCGCCTGCAGGAACGCCGCCGCAACATGGGCAACCAGCTGTCGGGCGGCGAACAGCAGATGCTGGCCATCGGGCGCGCGCTGATGACCAACCCGCAGCTTGTCGTGCTGGACGAGGCGACCGAAGGGCTTGCGCCGCTGATCCGCAATGACATCTGGGCCTGCCTCAGGCAGCTGAAGGAGGAAGGTGAATCCATCCTCGTGATCGACAAGAACGTCGATGCCCTGACCAAGTTCGCCGACCGCCACGTGGTGATCGAAAAGGGCCGCATCGTCTGGTCCGGAACAACCGCCGAGATCCTGGCCACCCCCGAGGTCAAGGACCGGTTCCTGCACGTCTGAACATCAAGAAGGAGGCCGATCATGATACCCGGCGTCACCAAATCGAACAACGGCATGGAAGAAATCAGCTGGAACATCCTGGGCCAGACCTATGTGCCCAAGCAGCTGTCCGAGGTTTCCATGGCCTGGCACGCGACCCTGCCCAAGGGCACCTTTGTCCCGCCGCATATCCACCCCAAGCAGGACGAATTCATCTACGTGCTGGAAGGCCGGTTCGACGTCCTGCTGAACGGGGTCGAAGCCTATGCCGAACCCGGCGACCTGATCCGCCTGCCCAAGGGCATCCCGCACGGGATCTACAACAAGACCGACCAGACCATCAAATGCCTGTTCTGGGTCGCGCCCTCGCGCAAGCTGTTCGACCTGTTCTGGGCGCTGCACAACCTTGGCCCCAACGCGAACCCGGCCGACGTGGTCGCGGTGTCGGCCAAGCACGAGGTCGATTTCCTCCCGCCCGAGGAGGATTGATCCCATGACCGTCCTCATCGCAGGCGCGGGCATCGGCGGTCTGACCACCGCGCTGATGCTGCATGCGCGCGGCATTCCCGTACAGATCTACGAATCCGCCCGCGAGGTGCGCGAGGTCGGCGTGGGCATCAACGTGCTGCCCCATGCCATCCGGGAACTGGCTGAGCTGAAGCTGCTGAAAAAGCTCGACAAGGTGGGCGTGCGGACCCGCAAGCTGACCTACCTGACCAAGCAGGGGCAGGAGGTCTGGACTGAGCTGCGTGGGACCTATGCGGGCCACGAGGTCCCCCAATTCTCGATCCACCGGGGGCGCCTGCAGAAGGTGCTGTACGATGCGGTGATCAAGCGGCTGGGTCCCGATGCCATCCGCACCGGGCGTCGCCTGGCGGGCTTCATCCAGGACGAAGCCGGGGTGACCGCCCATTTCACCGACAGCGTGATGGGCGCCGCCGCCCTGTCCCACCGGGGCGAGGTGCTGATCTGCGCCGACGGCATCCATTCCGCCGGGCGCCGCCATTTCTACCCCAACGAGGGCGCGCCGTCGTGGCAGGGCGTCGTGATGTGGCGCGGGGCGGCGAAATGGCCGGTCTGGGAAGACGGGGAAAGCATGGCCATCGGCGGCGGGCTGGGGGGCAAGTTCGTGCTGTACCCGATCGCGCCCGCGAAGAAGGGCAAGCAGCTGATGAACTGGGTGGTCAACGTGCGGATCAAGGATCCGGCGATCTCCACCCCGCCGCCCGACAACTGGTCGCGCCAGGTGCCCCTGGCCGAAGTGCTGCCCCACGCCCTGCGCTTCAATGTGCCGGGGATGGATATCGGCGGGCTGGTGCGCAAGACCCAGACGATCTTTGAATACCCGATGGCCGACCGCGATCCGCTGCCGCGCTGGACGTTCGGGCGGGTGACGCTGCTGGGGGATGCGGCGCATCCGATGTATCCGGTGGGGTCGAACGGGGCGTCGCAGGCGATCCTGGATGCCCGCTGCCTGGCGGATTGGCTGCAAAAGGGCGAACACCCCCGCGCGGCGCTCTGGCAATACGAGAAGGAGCGCCTGCCGAAGACGGCCGAGGTGGTCCGCACCAACCGGGTCGGCGGCCCCGAGCGCGTCATCGACGAGGTCGAGAAGCGCGCGCCGGCGGGCTTCAAGTCGATCGACAAGGTGCTGTCGCTGGAAGACCGCAAGGCGATTGTCGGCGGTTATGCCAACATGGCGGGCTTTTCCCGCGTCACGACCGGTGGCCGCGCCTCGTGACACGCCAAGGCAACCGGCGGATTTCCGGCCCCTTCGGGCCTGTCCGCCGGCGCCGCGAAGCCATCCACCAGATTACCTGTAACGGTCTGCGACCGCAGGCCGAACCGGTCCGGGCACACCCCATCGCTGAACTGACGTGGCGCGCTTCCGAGATGGCGCGGCGATGTCCGCAAGGTAAGCGCCTTTCGCGCACCACGCGGGCCCTTAAAGCACCATAATCATGATTACCCGTCGCGCCTACACACGGGGGTGCGCGCTACCCTCAAGTGCGACTCCCATTAGAAAACAGATGGTTATCTAATGGAGAGAGTCTGCCATGGGAGCGGTTTACGCGCAACTGAGCGTCAAGGAACGTGTCCAGATCGAACGCTGGAAGCTGGCAAAGGTCCCTGTTCGGGAGATGGCCCGCGTGCTGCAGCGCTCGAAAGCCACCATCTATCGCGAGATCAAGCGTAACTGGTTCAGCGATGAGTGCCTGCCGGGTTATGACGGCTACTACGGCGCCGCCGCGCATCAGAAAGCCGCCAATCGCCGTGCTCGGCAGCGCAAATTGATCCGGCATCCGCAGCTTCGAAATCAGGTCGTTGAGCGCATCAAGAATGGCTGGACCCCCGAGCAGATCGGCAACCGGTTGATCCACGAAGGCGCGACGCTCCGGGTCTGCCAGGAGACGATCTACCGGTATATCTACTCGCAGGAAGGCATGGCGCAGGAGCTCTGGTGGTACCTGCCCGAGCACCGCAGGGCTCGCCGTCCGCGCCGAGCCCGAAAGCGCCGCGCGCCAAAATTCGACCGTGATGTCAGTATCCTGTTCCGCCCGGACGACGTCGCACACCGCAGGGAATTCGGTCACTGGGAAGGCGATTTGATGCTGTTCAAACAATCGCTTGGCCAGACCAACGTGACCTCTCTGGTCGAACGCGTCAGCCGCTTCACCGTGCTGCTGAAGAACGCGAACAGGCGCACGAAACCGGTCATTACCAAGATCGTGAAGGCGGTGCGGGATCTGCCCGTGACGGGCCGGAGGTCCATCACCTTCGACCGCGGCACGGAGTTCGTGTCATGGCCGCACCTGCAGGCTCAGCTCGGAACCCAAACGTGGTTCTGCGACCCCTCCTCGCCCTGGCAGAAAGGCACTGTCGAGAACACAAACCGGCGGCTCCGCCGCTGGCTTCCAAGGCAGCGTGACGTCGCTGCCATGACAGAGCTCGAGCTGAAGCAACTCTGCGACCAGCTCAACAACACGCCCCGCAAATGCCTCGGATGGAGAACCCCGGCCGAGGTCTTCCGCGAAAAGATGATGGAGGAAATCGGTCGACGCCCCTACCGTCGCAGGTAATGGGAGTCGCGCTTCACGTAGCGCACACAGGTGGCGTCCATATCTCGTGCGGCGCCGAGCATGCCGCACACGGGCATAGCTTTCACACATGGCCGGGGTTGGTTTCTCTTATGAGCCATAACCGCGACCTTCATGGCAGAAAGATGGGCATCCAACGTCTGGTGAGGAAAAGAGGACATGAGCGACCTGTCCGGCGTGCTCGTCATATCCATAGAACAGGCCGTCGCCGCGCCCTATGTCTCGGGGCGGCTGGCCGAGGCCGGGGCGCGGGTCATCAAGATCGAACGCGATGCGGGCGATTTCGCGCGGGATTACGACCGACTGGTCCACGGGGAAAGCGCGTATTTCGTCTGGTTGAACCGGGGCAAGGAAAGTGTCTGTCTTGACATCAAGTCGCCCGATGGCAAGGCGATCCTGGACGAAATGCTCGGGCGGGCCGACGTATTTATCCAGAACCTCGCGCCGGGGGCCGCCGACCGGCTGGGGCTGGACCCCGACAGCCTGCGCGCGCGCAATCCGCGTCTGATCACGCTGTCCATCAACGGGTATGGCGACGAGGGTCCCTATGCTGCGCGCAAGGCCTATGACCTTCTGGTGCAGGCCGAAACCGGGCTTTCGGCGATCACGGGAAACGCGGGGGGACCGGCGCGTGTCGGGGTGTCGGTCTGCGATATCGCCAGCGGGATGACGGCCTATCAATCCGTGCTTCAGGCGCTTTATGCCCGCGAACGGACGGGGCGAGGACGGCATGTGTCCGTCAGCCTCTACCACGCCCTCGCCGACTGGATGAACGTGCCCTACCTGCAATATGTCTACGGCGGCAAGACACCGGACCGGCGCGGCCTGAGCCATCCGACCATCGCGCCCTATGGCGTCTTCGCCTGCGAAGGTGGCCACGAGATCCTGGTGGCGATCCAGAACGAACGCGAATGGGCGCGATTTTGCGACCTGGTGCTGGGCGATGCGGATCTGGCGCGGGATGCGCGCTTTGCCACGAATTCCGACCGGGTGGCGCACCGGGGCGCGCTGGACGCGATCATTGCCGGGGTCTTTGCCACGCGCGACCGCGACGCGGTCTCGGACGCGCTGACCGGGGCCGATATCGCCTGCGGGCAGGTCAGCAGCATGGCCGATCTTGCCGAGCATCCGCAGAACCGTTTCGTGACCGTCGATACGCCGTCGGGCCCGGTCCGGCTGCTGGGGCCCGGGGCGCTGACCGACGGCGCAATGCCGGACTATGGCCCCGTCCCCGCGCTGGGGGCCGATACCGACCGGGTCCGCGCAGAATTCGCACCCCAGCGTCGGGGCAACCGGGCGGGCTGAGGTGCCGCCTTCCACGCAAGAAAAACAGGAAACACCGTGACCCTACCAACCAGTGCCCCGTCGTCCTTTGACGATCTGCGCGACGCCCTGCGCGCGCTGTGCGCCGAATTCCCCGCCGAATACCACCGCGGCCACGCGCGGGCCGAAACCTATCCCGTGGAATTCATCGATGCCCTGACCCGCGACGGCTGGCTGGCCGCGATGATCCCCGAGGAATTCGGCGGGGCCGGGCTGGGTCTGGCCGAGGCATCCGTCGTGATGGAAGAAATCAACCGCAGCGGCGGGAATGCCGGTCATTGCCACGGGCAGATGTACAACATGGGCACGCTTTTGCGACACGGCTCGGACGCGCAGAAGGCGAAATACCTGCCCGGGATCGCCAGCGGCGCGCTGCGACTGCAATCCATGGCCGTGACCGAACCCACCACCGGCACCGACACGACCCGGATCAAGACGGTGGCGACGCGCAAGGGGGACAGGTACGTCGTGAGCGGGCAGAAGGTCTGGATTTCCCGGATCGAACATTCGGACCTGATGATCCTGCTGGCACGCACAACGCCGATTGACGAGGTCAAGCGCAAGTCGCTGGGCATGTCGATCTTCATTGTTGAACTGGAACAGGCGCTTGGCAACGGCATGGAGATCCGGCCCATCCGCAACATGGTCGGTCACGAAACCTACGAGGTGTTCTTCGACGACCTGGAAATCCCCGCCGAGAACATGATCGGCGACGAGGGAATGGGGTTCCGCTACATCCTCGACGGGCTGAACGCCGAACGCACGCTGATCGCGGCGGAATGCATCGGGGATGGCTATTGGTTCGTGGAAAAGGCCGCCGCCTATGCCGGGGAGCGTATCGTCTTTGGCCGGCCCATCGGGCAGAATCAGGGCGTGCAATTCCCGATCGCGAAGGCCTATGTGAACCTCGAGGCGGCCAACCTGATGCGGTTCGAGGCCTGCCGCCGGTTCGATGCCCATGAAGATTGCGGCGCGCAGGCGAACATGGCCAAGATGCTGGCCGCCGATGCCTCGTGGGAGGCCGGGAATGCCTGCCTGCAGACCCATGGCGGGTTCGGGTTTGCCGAGGAATACGACGTGGAGCGCAAGTTCCGCGAGACGCGGCTGTACCAGGTTGCGCCGGTCTCGACCAACCTGATCCTGTCCTACGTGGCCGAGCACGTGCTGGGCCTGCCGAGGTCGTTCTGATGTCTCCGGGGGCGTTCTTTCCGCTGTTCGTGCCGGCCACCCGGCCCGACCGGATCGCCAGGGCCTGCGCCTCGGGAGCCGGCGCCGTGATCGTGGATCTGGAGGACGCGGTGGCGCCGGGCGACAAGGAGGCGGCGCGGGACGGGCTGGCGGACGCGGTTTTGACGGACAAGGTGCCGGTTTTCGTGCGGATCAACGCGCATGGCACAAGGTGGTTCGACCCGGACGTGGCGGCGGTTGCGCGCCTGCCGGTGGCGGGGATCGTGCTGCCCAAGGCCGAACACGGGGATGTGGCCGATGACCTGCGCCAGCAGCTGGCGCCGGGGGCGCAGCTGCTGGCGCTGATCGAGACGGCGCGGGGGCTGGCGGATGTGCGCCGGATCGCGGGCGCGTTCGACCGGCTGCTGTTCGGTTCGCTGGACTACGCGGCGGATCTGGGCGTGGACCCGGTGCCAAAGGCGTTGGCCCATGCGCAGGGCGAACTGGTTCTGGCCGCGCGGCTGGCGGGCCAGCCGGGGCCCTGCGACGGGGTCACGCCCGACATCAACGACCCCGCGCGGGTCGAGGCCGATGCGCGGCACGGCGCACGGCTGGGGTTCCGGGGCAAGATGCTGATCCATCCGTCCCAGCTGGCGCCTGCGCGGGCGGCCTATCGGCCTGCGCCAGACCAGGTGGACTGGGCGCGGCGCGTGCTTGAAGCAGGGGTTTCTGACGTGGCACGTCTGGACGGAGAGATGGTGGATTTGCCCGTGATCGCCCGGGCACGCCGGATCTTGGAAGACGCAGAGGGAGACGCGACGCATGGCTGAACTGATGACGGCACTGCTGGATCTCGCCGCTGTCGACGGCGGAACGATCCCCGATGGGGCGCGCCGCGCGGCGCAGGTGTCGCTGTTCGACTGGATCACCTGCGGGATGGCCGGGCGCGGCGAACCCGTAACGCGGATCCTGCGCGACCAGGCCGCTGCCGAGGCGGGCACCCCCGACGCGTCGGTTTTCGGCGGCGGACGGTATCCGGCGCGCATGGCGGCCATGGTCAACGGCACGGCCAGCCACGCGATCGACTTCGACGACACGCATTTCGCCCATGTGGGGCACCTGTCGGTCGGCATCTACCCGGCGGCGCTGGCCATCGCAGAAGCGCGGGGCGCTTCGGCTGCGGATGTCGTCGACGCCTTCCTTTTGGGCGCCGAGGCGGCGATCCGCACCGGGGTGGTTCTGGGCCGCGCGCATTACGACCGGGGATTTCACCAGACCTCGACCGCGGGCGCCTTCGGCGCGACCGTCGCCGCCGCGCGGCTGGCCGGGCTGGACCGCGAGGCCTTGCGGATGGCGCTGGGGCTCTGCGCCAGCCGCGCCTCGGGGCTGAAGTCGCAGTTCGGGACCATGGGCAAGCCGCTGAATGCGGGGCTGTCGGCGTCGAACGGGGTCGAGGCGGTGATGCTGGCGGGGCGCGGCATGACCGCCTGCGTGGACGGGCTGATGGGGCAGCAGGGCTTTGTCGCAACCCATTCGGACGATCCGCAGGTGGGTGTGGCGCCGGTTGGGGAATGGCTGTTCCCGGCGATCAGCTACAAGCTGCATGCCTGTTGTCACGGGACCCACGCGATGATCGAGGCCTTGCTGGCCGCGAACGTGGGGCCGGAGGGCGTTCAGGAGATCCGCCTGCGGGTCAGTCCACGCTGGCTGTCCGTGTGCAATATCCCGCAGCCGGCAAACGGGCTGGAGGTGAAGTTCAGCTATCGGTGGCTGGCTGCGCTGACGCTGCTCGGACGCGACACCATGCGGGCCGAAACCTATGACGACACCATTGCCCGGGATCCCGCCTGCGCGGCGATCGCGGCGCGGGTGACGGTCACCGCCGACCCCGAGGTCACCGACATGCAGACCAAGGGCGAGATCGACATGGAGGACGGCAGCAAGGTGGCGCTCTGGCACGACCTCGCCGAGAGGGTCGAGCCGGAGTTGCTTGTCACGCGGCTGAAAGCCAAGGCGGAGGCGCTTCTGGGCGAAGGCGCTGCGCGATTGGCGCCCCTGTTGGGAGATGCTACGAAACTGACGGCCGCGGATCTGGGGGCAATCGTGGGAGAGGCGGAATGAGGGACGTGTCAGACTGGATCGGGCGCGCGCGGTCGGCCGGGGATCAGGTCACCGACCGGCTGGTCGGGGAATTCCGCGCAACCCTGGGGGCGATGCATGCCGGCAGCCAGGTCAGCCCGGGACTGCAATGGTGCCTGGCCCCGGATATCTTCCCCCGCGAGGAGCTGGGCCGCGACGGGCATCCGCGCACCGGACTGGCGGTGCCCGACCTGGGCCTGCCGCGCCGCATGTGGGCGGGGGGCGAAGTGTCCTGGCATGGCGGATTTGCGCCGGGTCAGGCCGTCACGGTGGAAAGCATTGTCCGCGATATCACCTACAAGGAGGGCCGGACCGGGCGGCTGGGGTTCCTGACGCTCGATTACCTCTACAAGGTGGGCCAAGATCTGCGCGTGCGGGAACGCCGCGACATCGTCTACCGCGAGGATCCCGACATCGCCGCCCCGCCCCCCGCCCCACCCCAGGCGGAACCCTGGCCGGATGCCGAGGGGCGCGAAGTGACACCTGACGCGACACTGCTGTTCCGCTATTCCGCGATCTCGTTCAACGGCCACCGGATCCACTATGACGCACCCTATGCGCGCGAGGTCGAAGGCTATGCCGGGCTGGTCGTGCACGGGCCGATGCAGGCGACCTGGATGCAGCACCTGGCGACGGATGTGCTGGGCCGGGTGCCTTCCAGCTTTGTCTACCGTGGAATGTCGCCGGCCACGGCCGGTCATACGCTGCGGGTCGAGGTGCGGGAAGCCGTGGTCGGACTTGAGTTGCGGGTGCGCGATGTGGGGCGCAACGTGGTCACGATGACCGGGCGCGTGCCAAACTGAGATCGGGCACCTCCCTGGCGACAAGCGTGCCTTCCCAGATGCCCCGGGCAACCATGTCCTGCGCGACGCTGAGCGTCACCGCCTCGATCGCGGCACAGGCGCGGGACTGGACGATGGCGGGGTTGCGCACCAGGTAGACCGGGCGCGAGATCTCGGGCGCGAGGATCGGCGCCTTGAGCAGGCGGCCCGACGAGACGAAATCGTGGCAGGCGGCGGGGGCGAAGATGGAATAGCCCGAGCCGCGTGCGACCAGCTCCTTGATCTGGGTCATCGCGTCCAGCTCGGTGACCACGTTGAGGCTTACCCCGCTTTCGGCCGCCGCCCCTTCGATGATGCGGCGCAGCCCGTGCGGTTCGCCGGGCAGGACCAGCTCGATCTCGGCCAGATCACTCAGCGGGACCGGGGCGCCCGGTTCGGTCTTGAGCGGCCAGGTGTCGGGGGCCGAGAAGAAGTAGAGCTGTTCGTTGAGGACATGGGTGGCGTGGAAATGTTCCACCCCGTTGAGATCGTAGAGAAATCCGATCTCGACCGTGCCGTCGTCGATCCAGGCCTTGATGAAGCCGCTCATCGCCTCGCTGGCGCGAAGCCGTACCTTGGGCATCTCGATCCGCACCGTTTCGGCCAGTGGCACGGACATCACCATCGACACCGACGGCGGCATGCCGAAGCGGACATTTCCCGAAATCTCCTGACTAAGCTCGCGCATCTCGGTCACGCAGGTGTCGAGCATGGCGCAGATCCGGCGGGCATGGGTCAGCAGCACATGGCCCTCGGCCGTCAGCGTCGAGCCGCGCGGGGAGCGGTCGACAAGGCGCAGGCCCAGGTCTTCCTCCATCGCGGCGAGATGCTGCGAGAGAGAGGGTTGCGCGATGTGCAGCCGCTGGGCCGCCGAGGACAGCGAGCCGGCCTCGGCGATGGCTATGAAATAGCGCAACTGCCTGATGTTCATCGCGTCCTCCCCAGGCGCTTGGTCGGGCGATCATGCGGGCCGGGGGCGCCCCGGTCAATGCGCTCAGCGTAATACGAAGGGGTTGGCCGGGCCCGCGCCGTAATCCATCCAGACGGATTTGGTTTCGAGGTATTCGGCGATGGCCTGCTGCCCGCTTTCACGTCCGATGCCTGACGATTTGAACCCGCCGAAGGGCACCATGTAGGACACCGCGCGGTAGCAGTTTGTCCAGATGTTGCCCGCCCGCAGGGCTTTGGCGGCGCGGAACATCCGGCCAAGGTCCTGTGTCCAGACCCCGGCTGCAAGGCCGTAATCGGTGTCGTTGGCCAGGCGAAAGGCCTCTTCCTCCTTGGTGAAGCGGATGATCGACAGGACCGGGCCGAACACCTCTTGCTGGGCGATGCGCATGTCGTTGGTCACGCCGGTAAACACGGTGGGGTCGATGAACCGGCCCTGACCGGCCCCGGCGCGGGTCGAGGCGGCGCCGCCCAGCACGCAGGTGGCGCCATCGTCGCGGGCCATGGCGATGCAGTCGAGGATGCGCTGGAATTGCGGCGCGGTGGTCACCGGGCCGACCTGCGTTTCCGGGTCCATCGGGTCGCCGATCCGGGCGGAACGGGCGATGTCGAGGAAGGCCTCGACGAAGGCGTCGTGCACGCTGTCGTGGACCAGCACGCGCGATCCGGCGATGCAGGTCTGGCCCGAAGCGGCGAAGATGCCCGAGACGACGCCGCGCGCGGCGGCCTGAATATCGACGTCGTCAAAGACCAGCTGGGCCGATTTGCCGCCCAGCTCCAGCGTCATCCGCTTGAAGGTGCCGGTGGCGCTGCGCGCGATGTGGCGGCCGCTGGCGTCGCCGCCGGTGAAGGCGATCTTGTGGACGTCGCGGTGTTCGGTCAGCGGCGCGCCGACCTCGGCGCCGAAGCCCGTGATGGCGTTGACGACGCCCGGGGGAAAGCCTGCCTCGTCCACCAGCTTGCAGAATTCCAGCGTGGAGGCGGAGGTGAATTCCGAGGGTTTCAGCACCACCGTGCAGCCCGCCGCCAGCGCGGGGGCCAGTTTCCAGGCGGTCAGCAGGAGGGGCGAATTCCACGGCGTGATCGCGGCCACGACGCCGACGGGAACGTGGGTCGTGTAGGTGAACATGTCGGGCTTGTCGATCGGCACGACGCTGCCTTCGATCTTGTCGGCCAGCCCCCCGAAATAGCGATACCATTGCGGCAGATAGCCGGTCTGGCCGCGCATCTCGGCGTAAAGCTTGCCGTTGTCCTGCACCTCGATCCGGGCCAGGTGGTCGGCCTCGCGTTCAAGGATCTCGGACAGCCGCACCAGCAGGCGGCCGCGCTGGGTCGGGTGCATGTCGGCCCATGGCCCGAAGGTCAGCGCCCGGTTGGCGGCGGCCACGGCGCGGTCGACGTCATCCGCGCCGCAGCGGGGGATCCGCGCCCAGATGGCCCCGGTGAAGGGATCATCGCTGTCGATGTAATCGCCGGTCGAGGGGTCGACCCATTGCCCGTCGATATAACATTGGTAGGTCGAGATGGTGGTGGGTCTTTGATAGGTCATTGCGGCCTCCTCAGCCGAAGTCGATGAGCTGGCGGATCGCATCGCCGGATTGCAGGCGGTCGAAGCCGGCGTTGATGTCTTCCAGCTTGATCTTGGCGGTCATCAGCTTCTCGACCGGCAGGCGGCCCTGGGCATGCAGCCCAAGCATGCGCGGGATGTCCCGCGCAGGCACGCCCGAGCCAAGGTAGCTGCCCTTGATCGTGCGCTCCTCGGCGGTCAGACCCACGGCGGGGATTTCCAGCATGGCCTTGGGGTTGGGCAGGCCCGCGGTGATCGTGGTGCCGCCCCGCCGCGTGCTGTCATAGGCAAAACGAAGGGCGTGCACGTTGCCGGTGAAATCCATCGCCGTCTGCACGCCGCCTTTCGTCAGCTCGCGCAGTTCCTCCAGCGCGCCGGGCCTGCCGGAATTGATCGTGTGGGTGGCGCCGAGGCTGCGGGCCATCTCGAGCTTGTCGTCGAGGATATCGACGGCGACGATGGTTTCGGCCCCTGCGGCATAGGCGGCCATGACGGCCGAAAGACCCACGCCGCCCAGGCCCACGACGGCCGTCGAACACCCCGGGCAAACGTCGCCGGTGTTGAACACCGCCCCTGCCCCGGTCAGCACCGCGCAGCCCATGACGGCCGCCACATCCAGCGGCACAGACGGGTCGATCTTGACCAGCGAATTCTGTGACATGGTCGCGTATTCGGCAAAACAGGACACGCCGGTCATGTGATGGATCGGCTCACCGCCCCGGCTGAGCCGGGTGCCGCCGCCGATCATCATGCCCTGCGCATTCGCCGCCGCGCCGGGTTCGCACAGCGCGGGACGTCCGCTGCGGCAGGGGCCGCAATGGCCGCAGGAGGGCACGAAGACCGACACCACGCGGTCGCCGGGTTCGAACCGGTCCACATCCGGCCCGACCGCGCGCACGATGCCCGCGCTTTCATGGCCCAGGACCATGGGCAATTGCCGGGGCCGGTCGCCGTTGATCACCGACAGGTCCGAATGGCAGAGCCCCGCCGCCACGATTTCCACCAGCACCTCGCCGTCGCGGGGGCCTTCCAGGTCGACCTCGCAGATGGTGATCGGTGTCGTGTCCGCATAGGGCGATGCCCGGCCGATTTCCTCGAGAACGGCTGCCTTGATCTTCATGTTTCCCTCCCGATGCGGCCTAGTGCACGGCCGCGTACATGATCTTTTCCTCGCTCGCCTCCTCGATGGCGAATTCCTCGACGATGCGGCCAAGCCGGGCGACGAGGATCCTGTCCGACAGCGTCAGCACCTCGGGCAGGTAGGACGAGATTATAACCACCGGCAGGCCCGCGTCGGCCAGGTCGTTGATGACCTGGTGGATCTCGGCGATGGCGCCGACATCGACGCCGCGGGTGGGTTCGTCGAGGATCAGCAGCTTGGGCTTCTGGATCAGCGCCTTGGCGAGGACGACCTTCTGCTGGTTGCCGCCCGAAAGCTCGATGACCTTCGAGGCGTTGTCGATGGCCTTGACGTTCAGACGCTGCGTCCAGTGCCTGGCGGCCTCCATCATCTCGGAATAGCTCATGATGCCGCGGGTGTTCAGGTCGGCGCCGACAAGGCCGGAATAGATGTTCTCGGCGATGGACTTGGTCTCGAAGAAGCCTTCCAGCTTGCGGTCCTTGGTCACGTAGACGATGCCGTCGCGGATGGCGGGGCGGGGGACGCGGTAGCGGACGGGGCGGCCTTCAAGCCGGACCTCGCCGCCGTGGAAGACGTCGCGTTTGACGACGCCCGCGATGATCTTAAAAGTCTCGGTCCGGCCCGAGCCGATCAGGCCGAAGACGCCGGTGACCTGGCCGGAGAAGATGGAAAACGAGGTGTTCCGCACGATCTTGCCCATCGACAGGTTCTGCGCCGAAAGCACCCGTTTGCCCGCCGGGCGGCCCTTGCGGCGGGCGCCTTCGCCGTGGATCTCAGCGGACAATTGGCGGCCGACCATGTGCGACACGATCGTGTCGCGGTCGAAGGCCGAAACGTCGTCGGTGATGACGTGCTGGCCGTCGCGCAGGATGGTGATGCGGTCCGAGATCTGCAGCGCCTCTTCCAGCGCGTGGGAGATGAAGATGATCGACACGCCCTGCGCGCGCAGGCGGCGGACCAGGCTGAAGAAGTGGTATTTCTCTTCCGGCGTCAGCGTTGCGGTGGGTTCGTCGAAGATGATGACGCGGGCGTTGTGGCGGACGGCGCGGGCGATCTCGACCATCTGCTTCTTGGCCGCCCCCAGCGTCGAGACCAGCGCCGTGGGATCCACGTCGAAGCTGAGCGACTGCAGGTATTGCTGGGCGGAGATGTAAAGCCCCCTCAGGCGGTTGAGCTTCTTCTCGTTGCCGAGCTCAAGGTTCTGCGCAACGGTCAGCGACGGCACCAGCGAGGTTTCCTGGAAGACCATGGCGATCCCGGCCTCCAAAGCGGCCTGCGGCGAGGTGAAGTTGACCTCTTGCCCCTGGTAGCGGACCGATCCGGCGGTGGGCGTGTAGACCCCCGCGATCATCTTGGTCAGCGTCGATTTCCCGGCGCCGTTCTCGCCCAGAAGCGAATGGATCTCGCCGGGATACAGGTCGAAGGTCACGCCCGAGATCGCCGGGTTGCCGTAGAATTCCTTGGTCACGTCGCGCAGTTCGACCACCGGGTCGGGGGTGACGGCGGTTCCGGTGACAGGCTCGGTCAGGGGCTGGGTCATGTGTCGGATCCTTCGGAAGATACGGTCAGAACCTCGCCCCCGCCATGGGCGGTCAGCCAGAGGGTGCCGCCGGTTTCAAGCGCTCCGGTGATGCCGTGGCGGCGGCCTCCGGCGCGGGAATGCAGGCTTTCGACGGGCACGAAATTGCGGTCAAGCGCGACGACCAGCCCGTAAGACAGCGTCGGCGCCCAGGGTTTGAGGATGCCCATCTGTTTCAGCGCGCCGCCCTGCATGGGTTCGCGAAAATTGGCGCCGGATGAATAGTTGGGCGCGACCCAGAAGGCGGGGTCGATCCGGTCCAGCATGGCCTTCCGGTAGCCGGGTTCGCGCAGGACGAATTCGAACAGCGGGCTGCGCGGGGCGAAGACGCAGAACCACCAGCCGCCCGAGGCGCGCCGCGTCAGGCGGCCGGGATAGCCGGGGATCTCGTCGAGCAGGATCTGGCCCTTGCCGCGGCCCTCCGCGTCGAATTCGATCAGGTGAGAGGCCCAGGCCTCGGCCACCACCACGGCGCCGCTGCGCCGGATGGCGATGCCGGCGGGCCAGGCGAGGCGGGTCTGGCTGATTGTAACTTCGCCGGTGGCCGGGTTGACGTGGCCGAGCGTGCCGGAGCGGTTCATCTCCATCAGGTCGCGGCGCCAGTCGGCGGGCGGGTTGGTCGCGGATCCGGTGGTGAACCAGAGCGTCCCGTCAGGCGCGAAGGCCAGCGCGGTGACGTGATCGACCGGGGAGAGGAAGGCAGGTGTCACATCCCGCATCATGGGGTTGAACAGCTTCAGCCCGTGCCCGGCGGTGGCCACGGCAAGAAGCGTGTCACTGGCGGCCAGCGCGGTGATGGGGCTTTCGGTGGTCAGCAGCAGACCGGTCGCGCCGATGATCTGGGTCCCGTCGCTGAAGGCGGGCGCACCCTGCCAGAGGGTGATGTCGTCGGGCGCCTGCGCGGCGATGCCCGGTGGGAGGTCTTCGAGACGGTTGTTGGGCTTGAGCCCGCCGTCGAGCGGCGGCACCGTCACGGCGGCGCTGCCCCGGCCCATGAACCGGTCGAGCGCGGGGAAACGGAACATGCGGGTCATGCGCCGGCCTCCTGCTTGCCCCAGTAGCTTTGGTATCCGCTCCAGCTGTCGTCGCGGCCCGACAGGCGCACGCGGCCGACGCGGTTGTTGGTGATCCCGCCGAGGTAGAGCCAGCCCTTGTGTTCGCGCATCGAGGTGATCATCGGGTGGTTCACCGCCTTCTGGTCCCAGAGGCTTTCGTGGATGACGCCCTGGTCGTCGAAGCGGGCCACGCAGCCGATATTGAGGTTGGGATAGAGCCACTGGTCCGCCGCGATGCGCCGCGCCATGCGGCGGCGGACGGCGGGCATGCCAAGCGCGAGGTCGAGCGCGGGGGTGCGCATGCCCATGATCGCGACCCAATAGGTGCCGTCGGAAGCGCGGTTGATGTTGTCGGGATAGCCCGGGAGCTGGTCGACGAGCACCTCCAAAGTGCCCTTCTTCGGCCCGTCGATCCAGTAGCGGTTGATCCGGCAGCCCCAGCTTTCGGCGAAGAGGATCGACTGACCGTCATGCGAGGTGCAGACCCCGTTGGGGAACACGAGGTTGCGCAGCACGGTCCGGGTGCGCCCGGTCTTGGGGTCGAAACAGATGATCCGCCCGTTGCCCCGGCTTTCCAGCGCATCCACCGGCCAGTCGTGCATTTCATAGCGCACGGTGGCCTCGGAGAAGTAGATCTTGCCGTCGGGCGCGATGTCGAGGTCGTCGGCCAGGCGCAGGCGGCTGTCGTCCACGATGGAGAAGAGCGAGCGGTTGGTTTCGTCGGTGATCTTCTCGACGCTGCGGTTGGATTTGCGCACCATGTAAAGACCCATGCCGCCGACGCAGACCAGCAGGTTGCCGTCGCGATCGAAGCTCATGCCAAGGGGGGAGCCGCCGATATGGGCGTAGACCTCGTGTCGGGTGTAATCGGGCGGCAGGTAGCGGATGATGTCGCCGTGGCGGTTGCCGGAATAGAGGTAATCCTCGTCGTCCAGGATCACGTCCTCGGGGCTTTCGACCTCGCCCTCGGCGATGACCTCGACGGCGTTCAGCCGGTCGTTCAGCGCCAGCGCGCCGTCGTCGGTGGAACGCGGTTCGGGCATCTGGACGAGGGTGGGCGAGACATAGACCTTGGAGAGCAGCTTGTGGCGGTTCTTCATCCAGCGGACGTCGATGAAGACGGCGAGGATCAGCGCGAGACCAAGGACCAGCGGCCCGGAGCCGGAGTTGAGGCCCAGCCGCAGCACGCCGTTGCTCAGCACCAGCACGGTGAGAGCGCCCATCAGCGCCTTGGCGACCGACCCGCGCCCGCCGCCCAGCGAATTGCCGCCCAGGATCGCGGCGGTGAGCGCCGAGACTTCGAGCCCGATGCCGGTGTCCGACCCCGCGCCCGAAAGGCGCGCGGCATAGAGGACACCCGCGACCCCGACCAGCATGCCCGACATGACATAGGCCGAGCAGACGATGCGGCGGACGGGGAGCCCCATGTTGTAGGCGGATCGGCGCGAGCCTCCGATGGCGAGCAGGCGCCAGCCGGGGCCCGAGCGCGAGAAGGCGATATGGGCGACGATGGCGATGACGGCGAGGACGACGAAGCTGAACGGAAGGATCCCGATGCCGCCCAGGCCCATCATGTCCCACAGCGGCGAGGAATAGAACGACATCGACATGGCCTGCGCGTATTCCAGCAGCAGCAGATCGACGATGGCGCGCACGATGATCAGCGTGACCAGCGTCGTCAGGAAGGCGCGCAGCCGCAGGTAGCCCACCAGCACTCCGTTCACCAGTCCGACGGTTCCGCAGATCAGCACCACCAGAACGGCCGACAGCCCCACGGAAAAGTCCTGCAAATTCAGGAAGTAGAGCATCATGAAATTGCCGAGGGCGAAATTGGAGCCGACCGAGAGGTCGATGCCGCCCACCAGGATCACGATGGTCATGCCCAGCACGACAAGGGCCAGTTCACCGTATTGGCGGGCGAGGATGGAAATGTTGCTGCCGGTGAAGAAGTTGGGCAGCAGCGCGCCGATGATGCCGACGACCGCCAGCATGATCACGAAGGGGATCGCGTTGTCGATCCAGTTCTTCGACAGCATCTCGCCCACGACGTGGTCGGGGAACAGGCGATAACGCCATTTCTGAACGGTCAGGCTGAGCGACACGGAAAGGCCCTCCGGGGCGAAAATTGGTCAGGGAAACAGGGAGGCGGAGCGGGGTGGGCCCGCTCCGCCACGGCCGGCGTCAGCGAAGCCGGGCCGCGTATTGCTCGGAGTTCCAGCAGGACGCCTGGTCGACGTTCTCCTTGGTCATCTCGTAGGTCGGCGAGAAGATCTGGGTCTTGGTATTGCCGCCGCCGCCGTTCTGCAGGGCGATCATGATCGCGGTCCAGGCGTCGCGGCCCATGCCGGGGGCGTCGTAATTGTAGACCACGTCGAAGGTGTCATCGCGGATCAGGTCGCAGGTCGATTTCGCGCCCCCGCCCGAGGTGATGACCGTCACGCTGTCGGCCAGCCCCGCCTGTTTGACGGCAGCCCCGGTCCCGATGGCCTGGCCGTCCCACATGTCCAGCACCGCGCAGATGTCGGGGTGCTGCTGCAGCACCGTCTCGGTGATCGCGCGGGCCTTCGAGGCGTCCCAATCGGCGGCCTGGCTCGACACGATTTCGATATCGTCGCGGCCTTCGAGAACCTCCATGATGCCCTGCACCTGGAAATAGCTCACCCCGCCGGTCAGCACGCCCTGCACGATGGAAATCTTGTGCGAGGTATCGGTGCCTTCGCCGCAGGTCTCGATGGCAAGGTTGGCGATCTCGCGGCCAAGCGCCACGTAGTCGGGGCCGACATAGGCATCGGTCTGCACCGCGCCCTGCATGTTCATCTGGATGACGGCGATCCCCTGACGATTGGCCTGCATCAGCAGGCGCGCCAGCGACTGGGTGTCGGGGTTCTGGGTGACGATCACGTCGGGATGTTCGGCAATCAGCGAAGTCATCCCCTGCGACATGGCGTCGGTCACCCAGTTGGGATCCTGGACGGTGAATTTCATGCCGTATTTCTCGGCCTCTTCCTTCACCACCCCGCCCCAGGCCTGGGCCAGGTCGAAGCCCGCCGAGATCGGCAGGTAGGCGACCCACTTGCCTTCAAGCGAGTCGAGCGCGGGGCCGCGGAACGGATCGCTTGGGTCGTCGGCCAGCGCGGGGGCCGCGAGGGCGGTGGCGAATGCGGCACAAAGGGCCGCTGTCTTGAGACGTCCGGTGTTCATTGGTTCCTCCTCCATTGTGGGTCGGGCCTGTGTCATGGCCCGGGGTCCGGGTTGATCCCGGTCAGATATCGCCCTGTTTTCCGGTTTGTTCGTCGCGCGGGTTCAGCACGCTGTCGGCGATCACCGCGATCAGCAGGATGATGGACTTGATGACGTTCTGGATGGTGTACTGGATGTCCATGATGGTCATGCCGTTCACCAGAACCCCGATCAGCAGGGTGCCCACGATCACGTTGCGCACGGTGCCGCGCCCTCCGGACAGGCTGACGCCGCCCAGCACCACGATCAGGATCACGTCGTAGATCATGTTGGAATTGACCATGCGGGTGTTCATCGACTGAACAGCCGTCGCCGTGATCAGCCCCGCGACATAGGCCGCCACCCCGGCCAGCATGTATTGCAGCACGATGGTCGGGCGCACCGGGATGCCGGTGATCCGCGCGGCCAGGATGTTTTCGCCGATATTGTAGCTGTTCCAGCCCTGTTTCGAGAACTTGAGGAACGCGAAAACCACCAGCGCCAGCACCACGGCGATCAGGATCGGGATCGGAACCCCCCAAAGCCTCCCCTGTCCGATCGACGCCGCCCAACCGAAACTGGCGGGCAGATAGACCACATCCGTTCCGGTGATCAGCTTGGCGCGGCCGAAGCCGTAAATGACGCTACCCATGGCGAGCGTCGCGAAGATCGCCGGGATCTCGGCATAGGCCACCAGGATGCCGGTGATCAGGCTCATGCCCAGGGCAAATCCCAGCCCGATCAGCAGGGCGATCCCCAGCGGAGTTCCGGTTGACACCAGCTGGATCGTCCAGGCGACCGAGATCGCCATGTTGGCCACCAGTGACAGGTCGATCCCGCGTCCCAGCACCACCACCAGCATGCCGAGCCCCAGGATGCCCAGGACGGCAACGCTGCGCAAAAGGGCGAAAAGGTTGTTGGTGGCCAGGAAGCCGTCCAGTGTCAGACCGAAGATCGCGAAAAGCACGAGGGTGATCGTGAAGACGATGCGTTCCTGGCTGATCGAGTTCCGCAGAGTGAGTTTCTGCATCTGGCGCCGGGCCTCCCCTCCCTGCACAAGCCTCTGTCCGTGCTCGTGGCGTGGAGTATGGGAAAGCCCCCGCCCATTGGTTAATTCGGAATTCTTTTTGCCGCCATAAGAAAAACCTATATTCAGGTCAGCCTGCGCACGGATCAAAACGGCAACGCGTGCCGACGCCCTCTCCTGCCACCGGATTCCCGATGCCTTCCAGCGGTTTGTCCGGGCCGGCGTCGTCACGGATGACGCCCGCGATCCTGCCCCCGGGTTGCTGGCGGACCGGGCGAAGGACCGGGCGCCCCCAAAGGGACTTCGACATGTACCCTCGTCCGGAGAGTCCGGCAGGGATCATGTCGCGGTCACGGCGGCCGAATACTCGGGCTCCGCGTCCGGAGCGGCGAAACGGGGGGCCCCGTTCGCGGCAAAACGCTTGCAATCCGCGTTGAACGCCACCTCTCCGACCGTTTCGATGACCGACAGGGCACCGCCCGTCCAGGCCGGGTAACCAATGCCGAGAACCGAGCCGACATCGGCCGTGGCTGTGTCGTCGATCACGCCTTCGGCCAGACATCGCAGGCTCTCTTGCGCCTGGATGTAGAGCAGGCGCTTGCCGACATCCTCGGCCGAAGGCTGTTCGGCACGCGCCGGGAACAGCGACGCCAGTTCCGGCCAGAGCCGTTTGCTGCCGTCCTCGGCGTAGTCGTAGAAACCGCCGCCGCCTTTGCGTCCACGCCGACCCGCGGCACAGAGAGCCTCGACCACCGGTGCGGCGTGGGCCCGCAGAAAGCGGTTGTCCAGACCGTCGGCGCGGGCCTGGTCGATCACCATCTTCTGCAGGTCCAGCGAAACTTCATCGGTGACGGCCAGCGGCGGGGCCGGGAAACCCGCCTGCCGCGCGGCATTCTCGATCAGGGCGGGGGACACACCTTCGGCCAGCATCGCCATCGCCTCGTCGATATAGCTGCAGAAGATCCGGCTGGTGTAGAAGCCGGGACTGTCGTGCACCACGATCGGGGTCTTGCCAAGCGCGGTAACGAAGGCCCGCGCATCTGCCAGCGTCTCGGGCGAGGTCTGACGGCCGGTGATGATCTCGACCAGCGGCATGCGGTCCACGGGCGAGAAGAAATGGAGTCCGATGAAACGGTCGGGCCGGGCGAGGTTGCGCGCCAGTCCCGTGATCGGCAGGGTCGAGGTGTTGGACGCGAAGAAGCCGCTTTCGGCAAGCATGGGCGCGGCCTTCGTCGTCACCGCCGCCTTGACGGTGCGGTTCTCGAAGACGGCCTCGATGATCAGGTCCGCGCCTTCAAGCGTCGCGGGATCCCCCGTTGGCCGGATCCGGCCCACGATCGCCTCGGCCGTCTCGGCCGTCAGCCGACCCTTGGACACCTCGCGGTTGCGCGCCTGCCGCAGCTTGGCAAGCGCCAGCTCGGCGACCTCCTGGCTGCGGTCCAGCAGCACGACATCGATCCCCGTCGCCGCCGCCACATTGGCGATGCCCGCCCCCATCATGCCCGCGCCCAGCACCCCCAGCTTGCGCACGTTCGTCCCCGCCGACCGCGCCGGTGCCGGCGCGCGGGCCGCCTTGTGGCGCAAAGCGCTGCGCGTCAGATTGGCGGCGACCTTTCCGGTCAGGATCTCGGCAGCGTAATCGGCCTCGATCCCGATGGCGCGGTCGAAGGGAACCAGCGTGCCTTCGTAGATCACCGAGAGCAGCGCATGGGGCGCCGGGTAGCAGGCCCTTGCCGCCTTCAGCCGCGAGGTATTGGCCTGAAAGACACTCGCCGCGAAGGGCGCCAGCGGCCCCGCACCGCCGGGAACGCCGAAGCCTCTGATATCCCACGGTTTCCCGGCAGACGGACCCGACGCCAGCCAGGCGCGTGCGGCGTCCATCATCGCGGCGTCGCTCATGGCCAGCGCATCGACGATGCCCGCCCCAAGCGCCGCTTCGGCATCCATCATGATGCCATCCATCAGCAGGGGCATCGCGGCCTCGATCCCGATCATGCGGGTCAGCCGCTGCGATCCGCCAAGCGTGGGCAGCAGGCCAAGCGCGATATCCGGCAGGCCTAGCCGGACCTGCGAGGTCAACGCGATCCGGTAATGACAGGCCAGCGCCAGTTCCAGCCCCGGCCCCGTCGCCGGCCCGCTCAAGGCCGCCACGACCGGCTTGCCCATGGTCTCCATCCGCCGAAGCACCGACGCCTGTGCGCGCAAACCGTCAGAAACTTCGACGGCGGCAAGACCGGCCTCGCTTGTGGCCAGAACCGCATCCAGATCCTGCTCCGGAAACCCGGTCAGGATGGCGCCCGTCTGGCTGTCATCCCCGGCGAACCGATCAAGCGCGGCCGAGAGATCGGTGAAGAAATCCGGTGTGGCCCTTGTCCCCGCGGACAGGGACAGGATGGCAATGCCGTCATCGCCGGGAGTAAGGGTCAGAGTGGTCATGAGGGATCCTCCCGGGTCAGACGCGTTCGATGATCATGGCGATGGCCATGCCGGCGGCGGCACAAAGCGTGATCAGCGCGGTGTTCAGGTCGCGCCGTTCCAGTTCGTCCAGCACGGTGCCCGCGATCATCGCCCCCGTGGCGCCCAGCGGGTGACCCATGGCGATGGCGCCGCCGGCGACGTTGACCTTGTCGTGCGGGATATCGAGTTCGGACATGAAGCGCAGCACGACGCTGGCAAAGGCCTCGTTGACCTCGAAAAGGTCGATATCGTCCAACGTCATGCCCGCCCGCGCCAGAACCTTGCGGGTAACGGCCGCCGGGCCGGTCAGCATGATCGCCGGCTCGCTTCCGATACTACCCGCCGCCACGACCCGCGCGCGGGGTTTCAGCCCCGAGCTTTCGGCAAAGCTTTCGTTCCCGATCAGCATCGCCACGGCGCCATCCACGATGCCCGAGGAATTGCCGCCCGTGTGCACATGCTCGATCCGTTCCACCTGCGGGTAGCGTTGCAGCATCACCCCGTCGAGCCCGTCGCGTGCCGCCATCCCGGCAAAGGCGGGCTTGAGCCTGGCCAGGTCCTCGGGCCCCGTTCCGGGCCGCATGTGTTCATCGCGCGCCAACGCCACGCGCCCCAGCCGGTCCCTGACCGGCATGACCGAGCGGTCGAACCAGCCACCCTGCCAGGCAGTCGCCGCCCGGCGCTGGCTTTCCACCGCATAGGCATCGACATCGTCGCGGGTGTAGCCGTCCATCGTGGCGATCAGGTCGGCGCCGATGCCCTGCGGGATGTACCAGGTGTCCCAGTTCGTCCGGGGGTCGGAATAGCAGGCCCCGCCGTCCGAAAAGATCGGCACCCGCGACATGGATTCCACGCCCGCCGCCACCATCGCATCCGCCTCGCCCGCCTTGACCCGGGCCGAGGCCACGTTGATCGCCTCAAGCCCCGAGGCGCAGAACCGGTTCAGCTGGAACCCCGCCACGGTTACCGCGTAGCCCGCCTGGATCGCGGCGACCCGGGCCATGTTGCACCCCTGTTCGCCCACCGGAGAGACCACGCCCATCACCACGTCATCCACCAGCGCGGTGTCCAGGTCGTTGCGGTCGCGCAGCCCCTTCAGCGTCTGGGTGGCCAGCGAGATCGGCGTGATCGAATGCAGCGCACCGTCCGGGCGGCCCTTGCCGCGCGGGGTGCGCACATGGTCGAAGATCAGGGCGCTGGTCATGGGGGTGTCTCCGCTGTGGGTGGGGACGGCGCAGGCCGCCCCCGGGGTTGGGATCAGACGGCGGTGTAGGCGCCATCGACCAGGTGATAGGATCCGGTCACGAAGCTGGCGTTTTCGGACAAAAGGAAGGCCACGAGGTTGGCGACCTCTTCGGGTTTGCCAAGCCGTCCGACCGGGTGCATTCCGATCAGCGCGTCCTTGCGTTCAGTATCGAGCGCATGCAGCAGCGGCGTGTCGATATAGGCCGGGCCGACGGCGTTCACGCGGATGCCCTGCCGGGCGTATTCCACGGCCGCCGTCTTGGTCAGCCCGATGACCGCGTGTTTCGCCGCCACGTAGCCGCAGACATAAGGCGTCGCGACCGCGCCCAGGATCGACGCCATGTTGACGATCGACCCGCCGCCCGATTGCAGCATCGCGGGGATGCCGAAGCGCATGCCGTAGAAGACGGCGCTCAGGTTGATGTCGATGATATTCCGCCAGCCGTCGACCGGGTATTCCCCGACAGGCGCCTGAGGCCCGCCGATGCCCGCGTTGTTGACCAGCAGGTGCAATCCGCCCTGGGCCATCGCCATCTGCACCTGCGCCTCGACCACTGCCGGGTCCGAAACGTCGCCCTCGCAGGCCAGCGCCTGACCGCCCGCAGCCTCGATTTCCGACACGACCGCCCGGGCGCTGTCAAGCGTGAGATCGGCGACCAGGACCTTTGCCCCCGACGCCGCCAGTTGCAGCGCGATGGCCTTGCCGATGCCCGAACCCGCTCCGGTGACCAACGCGATCTTACCCTGGAAATCCGTTTGCATCTGCTCAGTTCCTTCTCTGTTTGCATCGCCGCCCGGACCTGAACGGCGTCTCAGATGTAAAAGGCGCCCCCGGCCTCTGCCATGCGACGCAGCGATTCCGGGGCCGCGCAGGATGGTCCGACCTCAAGCTCCAGCCGGTCGCAGGCCGCGACCAGTGCCTGGGTGCCCAGCCAGTCGGCATAGCGCAGGCACCCGCCCGCGTAGGCCGGAAAGCCGATGCCCAGCAACAGCGCCTGGTCCAGCTCTTCAGCCGTCCCGACGGCGCCTTCTTCCAGCGCCAAGATCGCCTCGACCAGCGTGGGCACCATCATCCGCTCGACGATGTCCTCGGCGGTCATGTCGCGGCTGCGGCCCTCGGTGACCTTGGCGATGACCGCGTCCACGGTGTTCGATGGTTGTTTTTCCATCCGTCCTTCGGCGTTGCGGGCATAGCGGTAGAACCCTTCGCCCGATTTCTGGCCCAGCCGCCCGGCTTTCGCCATTTCGCCCACGATACCGGTGTAATTGGCCGTCATCCGTTCGGGATAGCCCGCGCTGATCACCTCGATCACATGGGCGCCGGTATCCATGCCGACCACGTCTTCCAGCCAGGCCGGCCCCATCGGCCAGCCCCAGCCCTCCATCGCCGCGTCGATGGCCCGGAAATCGACGCCATCGGCGACGAGGCGGCAGAAGGCGTTGCAATAGGCGGTCAGGATCCGGTTCACGAGGAAGCCGGGGCAATCGTCCACCACGATGGGTGTCTTGCGCAGGTCCAGCCCGCAGCGCACGGCCAGGGCCACCGCCGCTGGCGCGGTCTGCGGCGCGCGCACGATTTCCACCAGCGGCATCACCGGCACCGGGTTGAAGAAATGCATCCCCACCAGCCGCGACGGGTCTTTCAGCGCCTGCGCGATGTCGCGCACCCGCAGCGACGAGGTGTTGGTGGCGATCACCGCCTGCGCCTTCAGCTTCGGTTCCAGATCGGCCAGCACCGCGCGCTTGATCTCCAGCTTCTCGATCACCGCCTCGATGACCAGGTCGGCGGTCTCGACGCCTGTATCGTCCAGCTGCGGATGGATCCGGCCCAGCACCTCGGCCGCCTTGGCCTCTGTAAACCGCCCGCGCGAGATCTCGCGCGCGGCGATGCGGCTGGCTTCCTCCAGCGCCTTGTCCAGAGCGGGTTGGTCAATGTCCTTGACGCGCACGTCCATGCCCGAGCGCGCGCAGGCCCAGGCGATGCCCCCGCCCATGATGCCCGCGCCCAACACCAGGACATGCGCGATCTTGGGCGCCCCATCGGCGGCCTTGGCGGCCAGTTTCCTGACCTTGCGCTCGGCGAAGAAGCTACCGGTCAGCGCGTTGGCGGCCTGGGTCTTGGCGATCTCGGCGAAGGTCCGGCCTTCCATCTCCAGCGCGACGTCCCGGTCCACCGGGGCGCCGCGACGCAACAGATCGACGACCGTTGCGATGGCCGGCTGACCCTTGGGCGCGCGCTTGGCAACCTGTTTGGACAGGGCGTCGAAATCGACAGATTCATGGCCCGGAACCGGCCCCTTGCGGGCGGCACGAGCCGCTTTCCAGCCTTCGGGATCCGCCGCGAGCGTCTTGGCGTGGGCAATCGCCGCCGGAACCACCGCGTCGCGCGTCACCGCCTTCTCGGCCACACCGATGTCCACCGCCTTCTCTGACCGGACCGGCGTGCCCGAGGCGATCATGGACAGGCTCTCCTCGATTCCGGCCAGACGGGGCAACCGCACCGTGCCGCCCAGACCGGGGATCAGGCCCAGCTTGACCTCGGGCAGGCCAAGGGCCGCGTCGTCCGACAGCACCCGCGCATCCGCACACAGCGCCAGTTCTAGCCCGCCGCCCAAGGCCATGCCGCAGACCGCCGCGACCACCGGGACGGGCAGATCCTCCAACGCGCAATAGCCGGCATTCAGCGGCGCGTTGGTGGCGAAAATCCCGCCCGCATCCTTCGCGAAAAGCGCGCCGAACTCGGTGATATCCGCGCCCACGACAAAGTCGTTCTTGCCCGAGGTGACCACAAGCGCCGTCACATCCGTCCGGCCCGTCAGCAGAGCGACACAGTCGGCCAGCTCGCCATGCAGGGTCCTGCCCACCGTGTTGAACGGCGCGCCGGGCTGGTCGATGGTCATCATCGCGACGCCATCGGTCAGCGTCAGCGTCAGGTCGCGGCCCGTGAACAACGTCCGGCGGTCGGTCAGCGTATCGGTGGCAGTCATCTGTGTTCCCTTCCCGGCTCAGGCCAGCTTGCGGGCGTCGAAACCCAGCCCGCGACCAATGATTTCCTTCATGATTTCCGAACTGCCCGCAAAGATGCGCGACACCCGGGCATCGCGGTACATGCGGCTGATGCGGAACTCCTCCATGAAACCCGCGCCACCGTGCAGTTGCAGGCAGGCGTCGATCACCTCGCCCTCGGCCTCGGACGCCAGCAGCTTCGCCTCGGCCGCCGCTTCCGCCGACAGGCGGCCCGCGTTATGGGCCATGACGCAATCGTCGACGAAGCATTGCACCACATCCAGCCGCACCCGCAGGCGCGCCATGATGAACCGGTTTTCCTGGAAACGTCCCACCGGCTGGCCGAAGGCGGTGCGTTCCTGCACGTAGTCCAGCGTCAGGTCAAAGGCCGCCTGCGCATGGGCGATCGACCCGATCGCCACGTGCAGCCGCTCGTTGGCCAGATGGGTGGCGAGGTTGGCAAAGCCCCGCGCCGGATCGCCCAGCACGTTTTCCTTCGCCACCTTCACCTTGTCGAAGAACAGTTCCGCCGTGTCCTGCGCATCCAGCCCCAGCTTCTCCAGCTTGCGGCCACGTTCGAACCCCTCCATCCCGCGTTCGACCATGAACAGCCCCATGGTGTGGCGCTTGTCGGGGTCCGTCTTGGCGGCGACGACGACGGCATCGGCCTGGATGCCGTTGGAAATATAGGTCTTCTGGCCCGACAGTTCCCAGTGATCGCCCCGGTCGATGGCCCGCGTACGGATGCTCGCCAAGTCCGATCCCGTGCCCGGTTCGGTCATCGCCACCGCCAGGATGCACTCGCCGCTGATCGCCTTGGGCATCAGCCGCGCCTTCAGCTCGGGCGTGCCGAGGTTGCCCAGGTAAGGCCCGACGATCTGCGAATGCAGGTTCTGGTAAAAGCCCGGGTCGGAATGGCGGATGACCTCTTCCTGCAGTATCTGGTCATAGCGGTGATCGGTCAGCCCCAGCCCGCCGAATTCCTCGCCCGCCCACATCAACAGGTAGCCCTGGCGGCCGGCCGACAGATACGCCTCGCGCGAGACCATGCCGTTCCGGCGCCAATCCTCCACATGGGGCGTCAGCTCGGCCCGGGCCCACTTGGCGACGCTGTCGCGGAACATCTCGTGATCGGCGTCGAAAATGGTGCGTGGGATCAGTGTCATTCTTGCCCCCTCAGCCGCGCCCGGGGCGCGGGTCACCAAGGCCAAGGCCCCGGCCGATGATTTCCAGCATGATTTCCGAGGTCCCGGCATAGATCCGGCTGATCCGGGCATCCGCGTACATCCGCGCGATGCGCACCTCGTCCATGTAGCCCGACCCGCCGTGAAACTGGACGCAGCGGTCCAGCACCTGGCCTTCCAGTTCCGAGGTCGCGTATTTCGCCGCCGCCGCCGCGTCGGGCGTCAGTTGCCCGTCATTGGCCAGCAGCGCGCAGCGGTCGATGAAGCTTTGCATCGCGTCCAGCTCGGCCCGCATCTCGGCCATGCGCAGCCGCGTGTTCTGGAAGGCGGCGATGGGCCTGCCGAAGGCGCGGCGTTCAAGGATGTAGTCCGCCGTCAGGTCGAACGCCGTCTGCGCATGGGCCAGCGAGGTGATCGCGCTCATCAGCCGTTCGACGGCCAGCATTTCGCCCATATGGGTGAACCCCTGCCCTTCCTGCCCCAGCAGCGCGTCCTTGGGCAGCATGACATTGTCGAAGAACAGCTCGGCCGTGTCCTGTTCATGCAGCCCGATCTTCTTCAGGTGCTTGCCCCGGGAAAACCCCTCGGTCCCGTCTTCCAGCAGGAACAACGAGATCTGCCCCCGCTTGTCCCCGGTCCTGGCCGCAACGATGAACAGCCCGCCGGTAATCCCGTTGGAAATAAAGGTCTTGGCCCCGTTCAGCAGCCAGTGGTTGCCCTTGTCCTCGGCCCGCGTGCGGATCGCGGCAAGGTCCGATCCGGTGTCGGGTTCCGTCATGGCGATGGCGAGGATCGTCTCGCCGGAAATCGCCTTGGGCATGTATTTCGCCTTTTGCTCGGGCGTGGCGAAGTGATCCAGGTACGGCCCGCAAAGCATCGAATGGGCGTTGTGGAAGAACCCCACGCCACAGGCCCGGACGGTTTCCTCCTGCAGGACCTGCACGAAGCGCAGGTCGCGCAGGCCCAGCCCGCCGTGGTCCTCGTCGGCGAACATCAGCAGCATGCCGTTCTCGCCCAGCACCCTGTAGGCCTCGGGATCGACAAAGCCCTGTTCGCGCCAGCGCATCACCTGGGGGGCGAATTCCTGTTCCATGATCTTGCGGGCGCTGTCGCGGAACTGCGTCTGCTCCGGGGTGAAATCCCGTTCAAGTGTCTGATAACCGGTCATGTTCCTCATCCCACCCGGCGCGACCGGCCTTGCCAGTAGCTGTCGCGCAATTCGCGTTTCAGGATCTTGCCGGCGGGCGACAAAGGCATCTCGGTGCGGAACTCGACCGACCGCGGCACCTTGTAATGGGCGATCTCGGCGCGGCACATCTGGCGCAATTCGTCCTCGGTCACCTCGTGGCCCGAGTGCAGGACCAGCACCGCGTGGACGCGTTCGCCCCATTCCTCGTCCGGCACGCCGATCACGGCGCAGAACTGAACCGCCGGGTGGCGGGTCAGGATGTTCTCGACCTCGGTCGAAAAGACGTTCTCGCCGCCGGTGATGATGATGTCCTTGATCCGGTCGACCACGTAGACAAAGCCCTTGTCGTCCATGAACCCGGCATCGCCCGTATGCAGCCAACCGCCGCGCAGCGCCTGCGCGGTCTCTTCGGGACGGTTCCAGTAGCCGATCATGACGGTGGGCCCGCGCACACAGATCTCGCCCACCTCGCCACGCGGACATTCACTGTCGTCCGGGGCAAGGATCGCGATTTCCGCCGTGGGAATCGACCGCCCGGCCGAGGCCATGTGCGGCACGTCCGGGTCCGTCGTGTGGAACTCGGGCGCAAGCGCCGTGACCACCGGGGCGGCCTCGGTCTGGCCATAGACCTGCAGGAACCCGGCCGAGGGGAAGGCCCCCATCGCCGCGCGCAGCAGCGTCTGGTCGATGGGCGCGGCGCCGTAGCGGATGGACCGCAGGCTGGAAACGTCGCGTGTGGCCATGTCGGGATGGTCGATCAGGCGGCGCAGCATGGTGGGCACGGTGAACATGTCGCCGATCTTCCAGTGCTCGATCAGGCGCAGGGTTTCAGCGGCGTCGAAGCTGGGCAGCAGCACATGCGGCGCGCGGCGGACCATGAATTGCATGACCACCGCCAGCCCGCCGATGTGGAACAGGGGCGCCACGTGCAGGCCAGGGGCCGATCCGCCGTGTTCCGCGCCCGCCGTCAGTCCCAAGGCGTCCATCAGCATGTTCTGATGGCTCAGCATCACCCCCTTGGGCGCGCCGGTGGTGCCCCCGGTATAAAGGATCGCGGCCAGGTCATCGCCGCCCCGCATCGCGTCCGCGCAAGGTTCATACGCGGCGATCAGCGCCTCGTAATCCAGCGCGCCTTCGGGCGCGGGGCCGGTGCCCGCGTGGATCACGGTTTTCAGTGTGCCGCTCAGGGCGCGCAACTCGGGGACCATCGGCGCGAAGGTGTCGTCGACGATCAGGATCGCGGTGCCGCTGTCGTCGAGCGAAAAGGCGATCTCCTTGAGCGACCAGCGCACGTTGACGGGGTTCAGCACACCGCCCGCCCAGAGGGTGGCGAAGATGTATTCGATGTAGGTGTCCGAGTTCATCGACAGCATGCCGACCCGGTCGTCGGGGGCCAGCCCGAGGTCGCGCAGGGCGGCGGCCAGGCGCGAAACGCGCTGTTCCAGCACGGCGCAGGTCTGGATGCGATCTGCGCAGATCGTCGCGATCCGGTCGGGTTCCTCGCGCGCATCGCGATGCACGGCTGCCGTGAGATGCATGTTATCCTCCCTTCGCGGCTCCTGCGAACCGCCCCTTGTCATCCTGGATACCGAATAGCCCGCGCCGATCCCTCGTCGCTTCCGACGAAATCAGGGGATCAGTTTCATCCGGCGCGCCACCACGACGGCGCGCGCCCGGCTGGACACGCCCAGCTTGGAATTGATGTTGCGCAGATGCGTCCGCACCGTGCTGTCGGACACGAAAAGCTTTTCCGACATGGCGGCGTTGGAATAGCCTTCGGCCAGGAAATGCAGCACCTGCAATTCCTTCGGCGTCAGCGGGTCAAGCGGGGCATCAAGCCCGTCCTCGTCCTCGGCGGCCTCGCCCGGTTCAAGCGCCGGCAGGGCGGCCAGCAGGCCTTCGAACCAGGCGCCGAAGCGCGCGTCGCGGGCCAGCGCGCCGGTCTTCCAGCGGCCCGAGGCGAAGGCCTGCAACACGTCCGCCACCGGGCGGCCCTCGTCCAGCAACAGGCGCTGGTATTCCTCGCGCGCGCAGACCGGCAGGGCCTTTTGCAGTGCGGCCCAGGCCTGCCCGGTGTCCCCCGCCTGATGCCAGGCGGCGGCCGAGAGCAGCCGGATGACAAGCGCCCGGCGCGGGCGGCGGTGCTGCATCGCATCGGCCATCTCGGCGTTCAGGATGGCAAGGGCGGCGCGGTGATCGCCTTCGTGCAGGTGCAGCCGCGCCTGTCCCAGCGCCAGCGTCTCCAGGTCGTTGGCCAAGAGCCGCAGCCGCCGGATCCGCGCCCAGAGGCCCGGATCGCCCGCCTGCCGCAGCTGATCCCGGGCGGCGCGCAGGTTGTCCTGGCGCAGGAACAGCCGCGCCCGTTCCAGCTGGGCCCCGGCCACGACACGGGGCAGCCGGCGGTGAAACCCGAAACGTTCCAGCCGCACAAGGACCTCGAAGGCCTCGTCCACGTCGCCCGCGTCGAACGCGATGCGTGACAGGTGGATGCCCGCAAGGATCAGGTGATCGCCCAGCCCCACCGAGGCGGCAAAAGGCACCTGCAGGCGCAACAGGTGCGCGGCACCCGCCAGGTCTCCGCCCTCGTAGAGCGTCAGGGCATAGGGGATCCCGGCCCAGACATTCCCGTTCAGCCGCCGGCTGTCGCCGGGGCTGGCAGAGGCGGCAATGCGGAACCGCGCCTTGGCCAGCAGAAACCGGTTGTCCTGCAGGTCGATAATGCCCTGCACGGATTCCGAATACATCACCGAAAACGGCTGATCATCCTGCACCGGCGGCGTCTCGGGACCCCGGCTGTCCAGCGTCGCGCGGATGTTGGCCATGCAGATCCGCGTCGTGTTGCGCGCGTAGGCCGAAACCAGGTGCAACACCTCTTCGGCCTCGCGCCCGGCATCCTCGGCCTCTTCGAACCGTTCCGCCATGGCCAGCGTCATCGGCCGGATGCACAGCAGCTCGGCCCGGATCACCGGGTCCCCGCACCGGACCAGGGCGGGGGTTTCCGCGATCTCGCGGGCCGCGTCCGGCCCGGCGGTGAAACAGGCGGCCCAGATCTGCATGATGCGCAGTTCCGGGTGACGATCCAGCAACGCGCCCGGAAGGCAGGCGAACCAGCGCGCCAGCAATTGCACCCGGCCCCGTTCCAGCAGCCCCGGCCCGGTCTCGCGCAGCATCTGGCAGGCCCGGTCGTGGTCTCCGGCCGCCAGCGTGTGGTCGATCGCCTGCATCGGCCGGCCCGCCGCCTCGAACCAGGCCGAGGCGCGGCGGTGCAGCACGACGATCTCGTCGGCCATGTGCAGGCGCAGCTGCCCCTTCAGGTAGCCCGCCAGCAACGCGTGATAGCGAAACATCCGCCCCGCCCCGTCCAGCGGTGTGATCAGGACGCCCGAACTCACCAAATCCTCCAGCACCTTGCCCGCGTCCATCTCGGGACACAGCGCCGAACACAGGTCGGCCGACAGTTCCGGCAGGATCGAGGTGCGCAGCAGGAAGGACCAGATCCGGGGCGAGAAATCGGACAGGAATTCCTCGGTCAGATATTCCCCCACGGCCAGATCCGAGCCCGAGAACCGGTCGACGAACTGCGGGATCGAGGCCTGGTTGCGCATCGCCACCGAAGCCATGCGCAGCGCGGCGGGCCAGCCTTCGGTCTTGGACTGCAGCCGCGTCAGATCCTGCGGGTCGATCCGCAGGTGACGCTGGCCAACCAGGAAATCCCGCGTCTCGTCCAGGGTAAAGCGCAGCTCGGTGGGGCGGAATTCGCGCAGCTGGCCGCGCAGCCGGTAGCGCGCCAGGCTGATCTGCGGCATCCGCTGGGTCCCAACCACCAGGACGCCATGTTCGGGCAGTTCCTGCAGCAGCTCGCGCAGCACGTCCAGCGCGCCGTCCTCGCGCATGGTCTCGGCCTCGTCGATGAACAGCGCGAATGGCTGGTCCAGGACGCTCAGCCGTTCGATCATCGACCCGGCCTCGTCCGCCTCGGCCCGGCCCTCGGCCCGTTCCAGCTGTGTCGCGGCCGCCGACAGGTGGTGCAGAAAGCGCCCGGCCTCGTTGTCGGCGTCGTTCAGGGTGAACCAGGCACAGTTGCGCCCCTGTTCGATCAGTCGCGCACGCAGCTGGGTCATGGCAACGGTCTTGCCGTACCCGGACGGCGCGCGGAACAGGACCAGCTTGACACCGGCCAGATCCTCGGGCGCCATCTGCACCACTGCGCGCGGCAGCATGTCCTGCGTCATCGACGGCACGCGCAGCCGTGTCGTGACCGCATGATCGATCTCGTTCTGCCGGATCATGGCCATCCGCGTCTCCCCCCCGGGGCGGTTGTCCGGCATCTTGTCACCGGACGCAAGCCACGTGGCGGCAAGACCCCGGGATCCCCTCCGGAGCCTTGCGTCACCTGGTCAGTCCATCCCGTAACCGGCAAGGTCAAGCTTGGCGTAGACCTCGTTCCAGTAGAGCTGCTCCAGTTCTTCAGCCGATGCGATATCGGCGGTCAGGCCCACCCATTTCTCAAGCACGGCAAGGAACTCCGTCACCATCTCCGGCGCAGTCTCCAGCCCGTATTTCTCGGCGTAGTTCGGGCCGATCGTGTCCACCGCATCCGACTTGGCGAAGTCCTTGGTGAAGTCCGTCAGCGCCGCATCGGCGGTGAGGATCTCGATCCCGGCCTGCTTGGCCGTCTCGCGGCCCTCGCGGTCGGCCATCTCGTAGCGCCAGGTCACATCCGCCGAATAGCGCGCCGCGGCCTTGAGCATCGCCAGACGGTCCTCTTCGGTCAGGTCACGCCAGACGTCCAGGTTCACGTTGGCCATCGCGTTCGAGGCGAAGGTGCCGCCGGGAATGTCGGGTTCAATGGCCTTGACCACGTCGACCAGCCCCATGTTGGTCAGTTCCGGCGTCGATGTGATGACGCAGTCGATCACGCCCTGGCTCAGACCCTCGAAGATCTCGTTGAGCGGCAGCGAGACCGAGGTCGCCCCCACGGCGGATGCCCACCGCGCCCATTGCGCACCGGCCACCCGCAGGCGCTTGCCCTTCAGATCATCCAGCGTGGTAACCGGCTCGACGCATTGCAGCCCGTAGGTCGGCGAGGCGGCGAAGCCCGTGTAAAGCTGGTTGTGCGCCTTGTATTCTTGCTGGCAGCTGTCGCAATGCAGCATCACGTATTCGCCCATCGCCCCGGCATAGGCCAGGTTCAGCGAATGGGACCGCCCCGCGAACAGCGTCTGCATGTTCAGCTCGGCCAGCATGTTGGTCGAGGGAAAGAGCGCCGGCGCATAGGCGGGCACGGTCCAGCCGATATCGGCCATGCCGTCGCGGATCCCGTCGGGGGTCTCCAGAAAGCTGAGCAGCGACATCGGGTAGACATCCATCGTCAACGTCCCGCCCGAGAATTCCTTGAGCGCCTCGGCATAGGTATGGGCGGCAAGATCGGCGTCGGATTCCGGCGGGAATCCGTAGGCATAGTTCAGCGTCCGGTCGGCGTGCGCGCCGGTGGCCAGAGCGGTGGTGAATGCGAGCGTGAGCGCGCCGGTCAGGCGAAACATAAGGTATCCTCCCTTGGATATGGTCCGCCCGTCCGGGCGGGTCTCCTCCGGCGCAAAGCCTGAGGTGTCTCGGCCCTGGCTGCCTCGTCGGTTCGGACGAGACGGCCGGGGTTATTCATCCCAGAACGGCGGGCAGGGTGGTGACGATGGCGGGGACGAACCAGAACAGCGCCAGAAGGGCCAGGTCCACCAGGATGAACCAGGTCACGGCGCGAAAGATGTCCCCGGTCCGCACGCTGTCGCCGACCACCGATTTGACAACAAAGACGTTCATGCCCACCGGCGGCGTCAGCATCCCGATTTCCAGCAGCTTGCAGAGGATCACGCCGAACAGGATCAGGTCCGCGCCCTGCGTTTTCAGGATCGGCAGCAGGATCGGCAGCGTCAGCAGCATGCAGCCCATCGGTTCCAGGAACATGCCCAGAACCAGGTAGATCACCACGATCCCCAGCATCAGGGTCGTCGGGTCAAGCCCGCTGGAAATCACCAGCCCCGACAGGAACTTGGCCGACCCCGACAGCGTCAGGAACCGGGTCAGCAAGGACGCTCCGATGCCGATGATCAGCAGCATCGAGGTGGATATCAGCGTCTCGAACACCGCGCGTTCCAGCCGCTTGAAGGTGAATTCGCCTTTCAGGATGGCGATCAGCAGGGCAAAGAACGCGCCCGTGGCGCCCGCCTCGGTCGGCGTGAAGACCCCGGCGAAGATGCCGATGAACACCGCCGCCACCGTCACGATCAGCGGCCAGGTATCGGCCAGCGCGTGCAGCTTCTCGGCCCGGGTCACCGTCTCGTGCATCTGCGGCGCAAGGGCGGGGTTCAGCTTGGCCCGCAGGAAGATCAGCCCGAAATAGGCGACGACCGAACAGGCCCCGGCGGCCAGCCCGCCCAGGAACAGCTTGGTCACCGATTGCTGGGCGATGATGCCATAGAGGATCAGGATGATCGACGGCGGGATCAGCGCGCCGATGGTGCCGGCGGTGGCCACGATGGCGGCGGCGAAACCGGGGTCATAGCGCGCCTTCAGCATCTCGGGCACGGCGATGCGCCCCATGGTGGCCGAACAGGCGATGGACGATCCCGACACGGCGGCAAAGCCCGCCGATCCGGCGATGGCCGAAATGCCCAAGCCCCCCGGCAGCCACGACAGCCACAGCCGCGCGGCGCGGAACAGCCCCTGCGTCAGGTTCATGTGAAAACAGATGTAGCCCAGAAGCAGGAACATCGGGATCGACGACAGCACCCAGCTGGCCGCGAACTGATACGGGATCAGCGACAGCCCGCCCCAGGCGACTTTCCAGCCCTTCAGGATCCACAGACCGGAAAAGCTGACCCCGATCAGGGTGATGCCGATGGGCATCCGCAGCATCAGCAGGACGAGGACCAGCCCCAGCAGGCTCAGCCCGATGGATACATCGCTCATGCCGCCTCCTCCGGGCCCAGGCCCAGGTCGCGGCCGGTGGCGATCTCGGCGAAGCGGCAGAAGGCGACCAAGGTCATCAGCGCGCAGCCCGCCACCAGGATGAAATGGCCCGGCCAGATCAGGATCGAGGCCGTCCCCTGCTCGATCGTCTCGCCCACGGCCATCTTTTTCAGCGCCTGCTGCCAGGCAGCGACGGTCAGCAGCCCCATGACAAACACCGTCATCAGCTTGGCCAGCGCCGCCAGCACCCGTTGCAGCCCGTCGGGAAAATTGCGCGCGATAACGTCCACGGCGATATGGCGGCCGCGCAGTTCCAGCAGGGCCAGCGGCACGAAGACCACGACGATCATGTAGTAATTGCCCACGAAGACCAGCGTGCCGGGCAGCGTGACGGCGAAGAGGTACCGCAAGGTGACCTCGGCGGTGATGTGCAGCATCATCAGGATGACGCACAGACTGCCGAGCCACGACAGCCCGTAGGTCGCGCGGTCAAGGCCCTTGCCCAACGCCGTCATCGGCCCGGCCCGCCATGGCAGGTTGTGATCACGTCTGTGTCCTCCCCATTGTCCTTCGTCCCGGCCCCCCCGGCCGTCACGTCATGCGCGGTGAAATTCCGGCGCGCGTTTTTCCAGAAAGGCCCGGCGGCCCTCGTCAAAGGCCGGGCTGTCCAGGTGCTTGGCCTGTCGCCGGGCCTCGATGTCCAGAAGCGCGTCGAACCCCCGGTCGCGGGCCGCGCCGAACAGCGCGCGCAGCGATCCCACCATTCCCGGAGCCGCCGCCGTCAGCGTGTCGCACAGGGCGCGCACGGCATCGTCCAGCCCCTCGTCCGGGACAGCGGCCCAGATCAGGCCCCATTCGGCGGCTGTCCGCGCCGGCAGCCGCCCGCCCAACAGGGCCACGCCCATGGCGCGGGCTTCTCCCAGCCGCTGAACCAGCGTCCAGTTCGCGCCCAGATCCGGGATCAGTCCCAGTTTCGGCGCGAAAGGAAACAGGAAGAACCCGCTTTCCGCCGCGATGGTGATGTCGGCGGCCAGCGCGATGCTGGCCCCCGCCCCCGCCGCGGCCCCGGTCACGACCGCGACGACGGGGTGCGGAAAGGCGCGGATCTCGCGGATCATCGGGTTCGACAGGTCGTCCATCAGCCCGGCGACCACCTCGCCCAGGCTGCGATTGTCGTCGCCCTTCAGCCCATCCAGTGCAGCCCCGGAGCAGAAGGCGCCGTTCGCGCCTTCGATCACCAGCACACGCACACGGATGTCATCGGCCAAGGATGCCAGCGCCGCGCGGATCTGTTCCTGCATCGGGATCGACATGGCGTTGCGCCCCGGCGCATCCAGCGTGATCCGCGCCACATGGCCGGTCTGCGAGACCCGGATATGCTGCGGATCCATCACAGGCGTTCCACGATGGTGACATTGGCCAGACCGCCGCCCTCGCACATGGTCTGCAGGCCATAGCGCGCCTTGCGGCGGTGCAGCGCATGGACCAGCGTCGCCATCAGCTTGGCCCCGGTGCCGCCGAGCGGATGGCCAAGCGCAATGGCCCCGCCCCGGACGTTGACCTTGGCCGGATCGGCGCCCGTGGCGGCCTGGAAGGCCAGCGGGATCGGCGCAAAGGCCTCGTTCACCTCGAAAAGGTCAATATCGTCGATCGACATGCCCGCCAGCCCCAGCGCCCTCTGGGTCGCCGGGATCGGCGCTTCCAGCATCACCACCGGGTCCGCCCCGGTCACGGACATGTGCACGATCCGCGCCAGCGGCTCGACCCCCAGCCGTTTCAGCCCGGCCGCGTTGACGACCATCACCGCCGAGGCGCCATCGCACATCTGGCTGGCATTGCCGGCGGTCAGCACCCCGCCTTCGACCAGCGGATCGAGCCCTGCGAGACCTTCGGCAGAAGAGTTCCGCCGCACCCCTTCGTCGGACTGATGGACCTCGTCGGTCAGCCCCCCCTCTGCATCGCGCACCCGCACCGGCAGGATCTCGTCGTCAAAGTACCCCTTGTCCTGCGCATCGACGGCGCGGGCATGGCTGCGCAGGGCGAAGGCGTCCAGCACTTCGCGGGTAAAGCCGCACTTGCGGGCGATCATCTCTGCCCCGTCGAACTGGCTGAAGATCACGCCCGGATAGCGGCGCTGCATGTTCGGGCTGATGTAGCTGCCGAACCCGTTCTTGCGCGCCAGCCAGTCGGGCAGGCCCATGGGCACCCGCGTCATGCTTTCGACCCCGGCCGCGATCACGCAATCCATCGTGCCCGACATCACCGCCTGCGCGGCAAAGTGGATCGCCTGCTGCGAGGATCCGCATTGCCGGTCGACCGAAGTGCCGGGCACCGATTCCGGCAGGTTCGACGCCAGCACCGCGTTGCGCGCGATGTTGAAGGCCTGTTCGCCCGCCTGCCCCACGCAGCCCAGGATCACGTCGTCGATTGCACCAGGACTTGCACCGGTCTCGGTGACCACGGCGTTCATCACCTCGGCGGCCAGGTCCGCCGGATGCCATCCGGCCAGGCGACCGCCCTTGCGCCCACCGGCGGTGCGCCGCGCGGCGACTATGAATGCTTCGGCCATGGGGTCCTCCTCGTCTTGTCCTGATCGCCGCCGTCCGGGAAACACGGGACAGGGCCACCGGGCGGCATGGGCCTCCCGCCGCCTTTCCGCGACCCTAGAGGCGCGAAATCGCCGCCGCCTCGTCGCATCCGACGAGGCGGGTCGGACAGCGCAATAGGATCACCGGGGCCAGGCCCGATGACGTCACAGCGAGGTACGACAATGGCGATACCGGATGCACTTGCCCACCGGCTGAAGGTCCCCGCGATCCAGTCCCCGATGTTCCTGGCGTCAAACCCCGACCTGGTGGCCGCCTGCTGCAGGGCCGGCGTGCTGGGCACCTTCCCGGCGCTGAACGCCCGCACCACGCAGGCCTTTCGCGACCGCATCGGCGAGGTGCGGGACCGGCTGTCGGAAAGCCCCGACGCCGCGCCCTTCGGCGTGAACCTGGTCGTCCACGCCTCGAACACGCGGCTACAGGCGGATCTGGATGTGATCTGTGCCGAGAAAGTGCCGCTGGTCATCACCTCGCTGGGCGCGGTGCCCGACGTGGTCCGTCGCGTGCAGGCCCATGGCGGGCTGGTCTTTCACGACGTGATCAACCGCCGTTTCGCGCAGAAGGCCGCACAAGCGGGCGTCGACGGGATCATTGCCGTCGCGGCCGGCGCGGGCGGGCATGCCGGGACGATAAATCCGTTTGCCCTGATGGCCGAGATCCGGTCGGTCTTTGATGGCTGCCTGGTGCTGGGCGGGTCGATCAATACCGGCGCCGACATTGCCGCCGCGCGGATGGCCGGGGCGGACCTGGCCTATATGGGCACCCGGTTCCTGGCCACGCAGGAGGCCGGCATCGCGCCGGGATTCAAGCAGATGATCGTCGAGTCCGGCGCTTCGGACATCCTCTACACGCCCGCGATTTCCGGCGTGGCGGCCAATTTCATGCGCCCCAGCATCGTCCGGTCCGGCCTTGATCCGGACAACCTGCCGGACCATGGCAAGCTCGACATCGACTCCGAGGCGAAGGCCTGGCGCGATGTCTGGTCGGCCGGACATGGCGTTGGCGGGATATCGGACGTGCCGGCGGCCGAGGTTCTGTGCCATCGGCTGGCAAGGGAATATCAGGCGGCCATCGCGGCACAGGCCGACCGCGACCTTGGGGATGGATTTGCCAGGTAAGCCCGGCCATGGCCGGTCATCCCTGCGGATGCCCCGCGCCCCGGTGCACCAGGTCCTGGACCGCAGCGATGTAGGTGCCGACGGAAATACCGCGCCGCCGATACTTGGCGCGTTTGACGTACCAATCCTGGACCAGCGGCTTGATGAGCGACGCCAGCAAGGGCGAGGTGTCGGCGGGCAACTGGCCACGGGCCTTGCCCCGGGCGATGACCTGCGCAAAGAAATCCTCGGTCAGTGTCTCGCTGTCGATGGCGCGGCGGCGCTCCTCGGGCGGAAAGTTCTTGGCCTCCATGAAGGCAAAGGTGAACCAGGGCAGCATGGCTTCGGTCAGGCGCACATGGGTGTCGATCAGCCAGTCCAGATGCGCCAGCGCATCGTTGCGGACCGCCTCCGGCGGGTCCGACAACGCGCGCTGCACCTGTTCCGTCACTTCCGTCAGGATCATCCTCAGCAAGGTCGTCTTGCTGTCGAAATACGCATAAAGTCCGCCCATCGACACGCCCGATGCCGCCGACAGGTCCCGCAGGGACATGGCCTGAAAGCCACCGGAATTCGACAGGTCCAGCGCCGCCTCGATGATGATCTTCAGCTTGCGCACCGCGAATTCCGGCTTGCGCACGGAAATGGTGTCACTGTGCCGGTCCAGCATCGAACGGCACAGGGCTTCGGTGGTGTAATCTTTCGGATCCAGCATGGCCCCCTTCTTTTTCACGACATCCCGGCGGGACGCAACTTGCAAGCCGGCCGGATCCGTCATAGTTAATAAATCGAGCGTTCGCTCGAAAAAGGGAGGTTGAGGATGACCCAGCACGAAGCTGATGCCGCGATGCAATGGCCCGGCATACGCGGCAGGCATGCGTTGATCACCGGCGCGTCGTCTGGCCTGGGCGCCCATTTCGCCCGTCTTCTCGCCGCACAGGGCGCGATCTGCACGCTGGCGGCCCGCCGCACGGACAAGCTTGAAGACCTTGCCGCCCGGATCACGGCCGACGGCGGGCAGGTGGACACGCTGGCCATCGACGTGGCCGCGCCCGACAGCGTGGCCGGGGCGCTGGACGGCCGGGTCTTCGACATCGTCGTCAACAACGCGGGCATCACCGCGACGGCCAGGGCGCTGGACCATGACGCGGCGACCTTTTCGCGGGTGATCGACACCAACCTGAACGGCGCCTTCGACGTGGCCCGTCACTGCGCGAACGCAATGGTGGCCGCAGGCCAGGGCGGCACCATCGTCAACGTGGCCTCGATCCTGGGCGTGCGCGTGGCGGGGATGGTGGCGGCCTACGCGGCCTCCAAGGCCGGGCTGATCCAGGCGACACGGGCCATGGCGCTGGAATGGGCGCGGCACGGGATCCGCGTGAATTCGCTCTGCCCCGGCTACATCGAAACCGAACTCAACCGCGATTTCTTTGCCACCGAACCCGGCCAGGCGCTGATCCGCCGCGTCCCGCAGCGCCGCCTGGGCCAGCCCTCGGACCTCGACGGCCCGCTTCTGTTGCTGGTGTCCGACCTGGGCGGGTTCATGACCGGAACCGAACTGGTGGCCGACGGCGGCCACCTTGTCACCAGCATCTGAGGCGCCCCATGGATTTCACCATTTCCCCCCGCATCGAGGATTACCGCGCCCGCATCGCGCGCTTTGTCGAGGACGATATCATCCCGCTGGAAAGCGACCGCTCGAACTACGACCCGCATGAAAACATCCGCACCGATGTCCTGCACGACCTGCGGGCGCGGGCCAAGGCGCAGGGGCTCTGGTGCCTGCAGCTGAAGGAAGAAACCGGCGGTCAGGGCCTGGGCATCATGGGCATGGCGGTCTGCTACGAAGAGATGAACCGCTCGATCTTCGGCCCTGTCGTCTTCAACTCCGCCGCGCCCGATGACGGCAACATGCAGGTGCTGGAAAAAATCGCGACCCCGGCGCAAAAGGCCGAATGGCTGGCCCCCATCGTGAACGGCGACGTGCGCTCGGCCTTTGTCATGACGGAACCGGCGCCGGGCTCGGGCTCGGATCCGGGGGGCATGATGCTGACCACGGCGAAAAAGACCAACGACAGCTACATCGTGCGCGGCCGCAAGTGGTTCATCACCGGGGCCGAGGACAGCGACCATTTCATCCTCATCGCGCGCACCTCGGACGACCCGCGCAAGGGGCTGTCGGCCTTCCTGCACCGCAGGGACACGCCGGGTTTCCGCATCGAACGGCGCATCCCGATCATGGGACCCGAGGAACACGGCGGCCATTGCGAGGTGGTCTATGAAGACATGGAGATCCCGGCGGAAAACCTGCTGATGGAGGAAGGCGACGGGCTGAAGCTGACCCAGATCCGCCTTGGCCCCGCACGGCTGACCCATTGCATGCGCTGGCTGGGACTGGCCAAGCGCTGCGTCGAGATCGCCAGCGAATATTCCCACAACCGGTTTGCCTTTGGCGAGCGGCTGTCGAAGCGCGAGAGCATCCAGATGATGATGGGCGACATCGCCATGCAGATCGAGATCGGGCGCCTTCTGGTGATGAAGGCGGCATGGGAGCTCGACCGGGGCGGCTTTGCCCGCAAGGAGGTGTCGATGGCCAAGGTCCACGTGGCCAACGTGCTGCACAAGGCCGCCGACACGGCGATCCAGATCAACGGCGCGCGGGGCTATTCCAAGGATACGCCGCTGGAATGGATCTATCGCTATGCCCGCCAGGCCCGGCTGGTCGACGGCGCGGACGAGGTCCACAAGATGGTCCTGCACCGCAATGTCGAAAAGGAAGGCCGCGACTTCTGGAAATGGGACACCGCCGTGGAGTGATCCACGGCACAGGCAAGGGTCTCTGGGGAGGAGACCCGAGGGAGGAGACATGTTCAGCGATCCGCATCTGACCCCGAGGCCGACGAATTTCCAGCCTCTGACACCGCTTTCATACCTGGCGCGCACGCTTGAGGTGCATCCGCACCGCCCCGGCGTCGCGTGGCGGGATCACGTCTGGAGCTATGGCGACTTCGGTCAGATCGTCGCCCGGCTGGCCGGATGGCTGCGGGCGCAGGGGATCGGGCCGGGCGACGTGGTGTCCGTCAGGCTGGGCAACCGCCCCGAGATGCTGGCGGCGCATTTCGCCGTGCCAGCCTTGGGTGCCGTGCTCAACACGATCAACACGCGGCTGTCGGGCGAGGAGGTCGCCTATATCCTCGACCATGCCGGGGCGCGGTTGCTGCTGTGTGATCCCTCCACCGATCCGGGCCTGTCCACGACCCTGCCGGTGCACCTTCTGGCGACTGAGCCCGGCGCGCCGGGGCTGGATTTCTTCGCAGGACCCGTGCCGCCGCTGAACCTGACCGGCGCTGTGGAGACCGAGACCCAGCCGATCACGCTGAACTACACCTCGGGCACCACGGGGCGGCCCAAGGGCGTCGTCTATACCCATCGCGGCGCCGCGCTGAACGCGCTTGGCAACGTGCTGGCCATGGGGTTCACCGCCGAAAGCCGGTATCTCTGGACCCTGCCGATGTTCCATTGCAACGGCTGGTGCCACACGTGGGCCGTCACTGCGGCGGGGGGCCTGCATGTCTGCCTCGACGCGGTCGATCCGGGCCTGATCCTCGACACCATCGCCGCGCGGGGCGTCACCCACATGAGCTGCGCGCCGGTCGTGCTTTACATGCTGCTCGACAAGGCGCCCGAAGACATGCGCGTCAGCGTCAAGGTCGCCACCGGAGGCGCGCCGCCCACCCCGGCCCTGCTGGCGGGTCTGGGCCAGCGCGGCTTCGACCTCGTGCACCTTTACGGCCTGACCGAAAGCTATGGGCCCGCCACGCTGAACGATCCCTTCGACGTGCAGTTCCCGAGCATGGACCACCGCGCCGACCACCTCGCCCGGCAGGGCCAGCGCCACCTGGCCGCCGGTCGGGCCCGCGTGGTCGATGAAGCGGGCCACGACGTGCCCGCCGACGGCAAGACCCTGGGCGAGATCGTCCTGCGCGGCAACACGATCATGGCCGGCTATTTCCGTGACGCCGACGCCACCGAGGACGCCTTTCGCGGCGGCGTCTTCCACAGCGGAGACCTGGCCGTCCTGCATCCCGATGGCCATATCGAGATCCGCGACCGGTCCAAGGATGTCATCATCACCGGAGGAGAGAACGTGTCGTCCCTGGAAATCGAGAACGTGCTGCATCGGCACCCGGGCGTGCTGATGGCCGCCGTGGTGGCGGGGCCGGACCCCAAGTGGGGCGAAACGCCCTGGGCCTTCATCGAACTGCGCGACGGCCATGCGCCGGATGCCGACGCGCTGGACGCCTTCTGCCGGGGGGAACTCGCCGGGTTCAAACGCCCGAGCCGCTTCGTCTTTGGCGAACTGCCCCGCACGGCCACCGGCAAGATCCAGAAATTCGTCCTTCGCGACAGGGCCCGTGAGACATGACCGATCTGAACACCACCGCGCTGCAAGCCTGGCTTTCCACCAAGATCCCCGACCAGTCGGGCCTCGCGACCGAACGCATCGGCGGCGGCCAGTCGAACCCCACGTGGTTCGTCACCTGGGGCGACCGCCGCATGGTCCTGCGCAAGAAACCGGACGGAGACATCCTGAAGGGCGCCCATGCCGTCGAACGCGAATTCAAGGTGCAGCGCGCGCTTGAGTCCACGGATGTGCCCGTCCCCCGCGCCCTCTGGCTGGAAGAAGACGACACCATCCTTGGCACGCCCTTCTACGTGATGGACCGGCTTGACGGCCGGGTCTTTGCCGACGCCTCCCTTCCCGGCATGGCGCCCGGGGAACGGCGCGAAATCTACCTCGACATGGCGCGCACGCTGGCGCGGATGCATGCCGTGGTGCCGGACGAAAACGGGCTGGGCGATTTCGGGCGGCCGGGCAATTACTTCGAACGCCAGATCGGGCGGTGGAGCAAGCAATACGCCGCCTCCCACGGCCCCCGCATCCCGGCGCTGGACCGGCTGGTCGACTGGTTGCCCGGCCAGATCCCCGAGGACGACGGCACCATATCCATCGCCCATGGCGATTTCCGCCTTGGCAACCTGATGTTCCACCCGACCGAACCGCGCGTCATCGCCGTGCTCGACTGGGAGCTGTCAACGCTGGGCCATCCGCTGGCCGACCTTGGCTATTGCGTCATGCCCTGGCGCACCACGGCGCAGGAATATGGCGGCATCGTCGGCACCGGCTGGGAAGGCTCCGGCATCCCCTCGGAAGAAGAATTCGTCGCCGAATACTACGCACACGCCCGCCCCACGGCGGCGCTGCAGCCCTTCCACGTGGCTTTCGCGCTCTTTCGCTTCTCGGTCATCTTCGTGGGCATTGCAGACCGCGCCCGCGCCGGCAACGCCGCCTCGGCCGAGGCCGCCGACCTCGGGCCACTGGCCGAACGCTTTGCGATCCGGGGGCTCGAGGCGGCGGGCCTGACCTAGGCGGTCCGCCCATGCGGGCGCGGCGGCGAGGCGGCCAGGCGTTCCAGCCGGTCCAGCGCGGTGCCCAGATCCTCGTGCGTGGGCGGCGAGCCGATGACCAGCCGCACCGCATGGGGCACCTCGTCCCGGCCCACGGCAAAGTTGTGGGTCGGCGCGATCAGGATGCCATGCGCCAGCGCGGCATCGACGAATTCATCCGCCCGCCAGGGTTCGGGCAGCGGCAGCCAGACATGCGGCGACGAGGGCCGCGTCACCGCCTGCCCCAGGATCGGATAGGCCGCCAGCATCGACACCCGGCGCAGCGTATCGGCCTGCTGCCAGCGCACCATGCCGGGGATCAACCCCTCCTCGATCCAGCGGCAGGCGATTTCCCCCTGCAGGTAGGTGGCCGAGCCCGTCGACATCCCCACCCCCGACTGCGTCCGCGCCACGTCCTTGAGCGGCGAGACCAGGCAGCCCAGCTTGGTCCCCGGCCCGGCGATGCGGCCAAGGCTGGTGACCAGATGGGTCCGGTGCGGCACCAGCGCCTGGATCGGCGGTTCGGGGTCCTGGCGCAGCGTGCCGTAGATGTCGCTTTCGATGATCGGCAGGTCGAACCGGTCGGCGATCTCGGCGATGCGCATGCGCCGGTCCGCCGGCATCACCGTGTTGGTCGGGTTCTGGTTGCGCGGTGTGCAATAGATCGCCGCGATCTGCCGGCGCCGGCAGATCTCCTCCAGCGCCTCGGGGATCATGCCATCGGCATCGCAGGCCACCCCCGCCAACCGCCGTTCCAGATATCCGGCCACCGCCTTCATCTTGGGATCGGTCAGCGATTCGGTTGCAATCGTCTCGCCCGCGTGGGTCAGGGTGGACAGCGCGGCCATTGTCGCATGCTGGCCGCCGTTTGTTATCACAATCTGGCCCGGTTCGACGTCGATGCCATGGGTCGACAGCCAGTGGCACAGGGCTTCCCTGTGGCGCAGGTCGCCTTCGGCGGCCGGCGCCTGGTTCAGCACTTCGGTGATGCTGGTCGCTGCGATGCCGCGCAGGATCTGGGCAAAGGCATCGCCCATCTCGGCCACCTGCACGCGGTAGGTGAACAGATCGATGGGTTGGGAATCCTGATCTGGCGGCCGCGAATTTTGTGGCTTTCTTTCAGTGATGTAAGTCCCGCGTCCCACGTGGCTAACCACGTATCCGGCCTTTTCCAGCTCGGCATAGGCGCGGCCCACGGTGGCCACGGCGACATTCAATTGATGCGCCAGATCTCGCTGCGGGGGCAAACGGTCGCCAATGGCAATCTGGCGCTTGGCAATGCCATCCACCACCGCCCGGACGATGGCGCGGTACCTGGGCTTGATGTCCCATTGTATCAGGTTGTCGAGGTTCAACTTAGCTCAATGTTTTTATTGTCACGCTTATTGGTTCGCACTAGCCTCTTTCAAATACAAGACAATCTCAAGCCTAAACTGAAACAATAGGCACAGGGACTGCTTGTCAGGGAGGAACATCATGATCAGACTGAAACGGCGCTCCGGCGCCGAAACCCGGGCGTTTGACACGCTGTCCGGCATGGATACCGGCGGCCTCATCTCGCGGCGTGAACTGATGCGGCGGGCATCCGTCTTTGGCGCGGCCGCCACGTTCTCGACCTTTGCCGGCGTGCTCAAGGCCCGTGCATCGGGCGGCGGCAAGGTGAAGGTCGGCGTGGACAGCGGCGCCTTTACCCCGATCCTCGAAGTCTTTGCCGGCGAATTCCGCGACGCCACCGGGACCGAGGTCGATTTCCTGTCCTACCCGCTTGGCAACATGTACGACCAGAACCTGCTGGCGCTGCGGCAGGGCGAGGCGCGGTTCGACGCCTTCAACTTCTGGCCCAATTTCACCGGCGATTTCGGGCCCTTCCTGACGCCGCTGGAAGAGGTCGGATCGCTCTCGGACCTCAATTTCGACGACATCGCCAAGCCCTTCCAATTGCTCAACATCTACGAGGGCAAGACCGTCGGCGTGATGATCGACGGCGACATGTTCATCAACACCTACCGCACCGACCTGTTCGAGGACAGCGCCGAGATGGAGGCCTTCAAGGCGAAATACGGCTACGATCTGGCCGCGCCGAAGGACTGGCGGGGCTATCGCGACACCGCCGAATTCTTCACCCGCCCCGACCAGAACCTTTTCGGCGCGGTCGAGGTGACCAGCTTCTTCGTCTACGCCTTCTTCATCAACCAGCTGGTGCAGGCCGGCGCCGAGGCCGGTCAGCGCTATGGCGAATTGTTCGACGAGAACATGAAGCCCAATCTCAACACCGACATCGGCGTCACCGCGCTGGAACGCTACCGCGAGATGACCAATTTCATGCCCGCCGACCTGGCCCAGGCGATGCCCTGGGACGTGGGCCGGCAGGTGTTCTTTGAAGGCCGCATCGCCCAGGCGAACTGGTGGACCGACATGCCCAAGGGCGCGGCGGATCCGTCGATCTCGGAGGTCGCGGGCAGGATCAAGTGCGCGAAATCCTGGGGCGAGGTCACCGTGCTGCCCTATGGCCGCGCCATGGGGATCGCCAAGAACTCCTCCAACAAGGAAGGCGCCTTTGCCGCGATCAAGTGGCTGCAGGATTCGGCCAACGCCAACCGCTGGGTGGCGGAAACCTTCTCGCAATCGCTGATGGATCCCTGGCGGATGTCGATGTTCGATGACCCCGCCAGCACCTTTCCGCTGCAGGCCGAAAGCGGTTTCGCCGACAATTTCGCCAGCGTCTCGAAAGAGCTGTTGGGCGCCGACAAGGCCTATCTGGATATCTCGATCCCCGGCACCAACCGGTATCTCGGCTCGATGATCCAGCATGTGCAACGCGCCGTGACAGGCCAGGCGACCCCGCAAGAGGCATTGGCCGCGATGGAGAGCGAATTCGAAGAGACCACCGAGGTGTTCAACCGCGACCGCCAGATCGCGCATTACGCCGAATACCGCGATCGCATGATCGACAACGGGTACTGGTAACGGACAACGACGCGCCCCCGGCCCGTCCGGGGCGCGCTGCGAACGGAACTGACCGCGACGAATCCGCGTCAGGGGAGAGACATCATGACAATCATGGATGCGTCGGGCATCGCCCATCGCGGGCGACGCGCCGACCCGCAAAGGCGCGCCGAGCGTCAATCCACCGCGCTGCTGCTGACACCGGCACTGCTGTTCCTGGGGCTGATGTCGGTCTGGCCCTTCGCCTACCTGCTCTATGCCTCGTTCACGTCCTACCAGCTGGCGGTTCCGATCCCGATCGAATGGGTGGGCTTTGGCAATTTCATCAAGCTGATGCAGACCGCCCGCTTCTGGTCGTCCTTGAGCATCACGCTGGTCTTCGCCCTGATCTCGGTGCCGCTGCAGCTGGGGCTGGGCCTGGCGCTGGCGGTGCTGATCAACGGCGCGTCGCGGGGGAGGGAGATCTATGCCTCGCTGTTCCTGATCCCGATGATGCTGGCCCCCGTGGTCGTGGGGTTTTCGTGGAACCTGTTCCTGAACCCGATCTACGGTCCGCTCAATTCCGCCCTGCGCGGCATGGGCTTCCAGCCCCCTGCCTGGGCGCAATCGCCCGACTGGGCGCTGCCGACGCTGGTGCTGGTGGACATCTGGCAATGGACCCCGCTGGTGATGGTGATCCTGCTCGCCGGGTTGCGGTCGATCCCGCACCGGGTGTTCGAGGCCGCGCGCACCGACGGATCGACCACCGGCCAGACCTTCCGCCATATCGTGCTGCCGATGCTGGCACCCTACCTGACCGTCGCCTTCGTGCTGCGCTTCATCGACAGCTTCAAGGTCTTCGACACGATCTACATCCTCACGCGCGGCGGCCCCGGCACGTCGACGCAGAACCTCGCCTATTACACCTATGACATGGGCTTTTCCCGGTTCGAGTTCGGCACCGCCGGCGCGCTGTCGATCATCCAGCTGATCCTTTTGGTGGTGGGCACGACCGTGATCCTGGGACTGGCCAAGCGCCGCCAGGGTCAGGAGGGCACCCGATGAACGACACCGCACTGCACCCCGTCCTGCGCCACGCGCTGCTGCTGATCCTGCTGGCGGCCTCGCTGGCCCCGCTGATCTGGCTGCTGATGACCGCCTTCAAACCCTATGAAGAGCTGTTCACCAACCCGCCCACCGTGCTGCCCGAGAACGCGACGCTGGTGAACTTCGTCGACGGATGGAAGGTCGGCGGCGGCAAGGGGATCGGCGACAGCCTGATCGTCTCGACCGCCTCCACCATCCTCTGCCTGATCCTCGGCTTCCCGGCGGCCTATGCGCTCGCCCGCCGCTTCCCGCCGCATGGCCAGCTCAGCTTTACCATCCTGTCGCTGCGCATGCTGCCCCCCATCGTGCCGGTCATCGGCTTCTACCTGCTGTTCCAGGAACTGCGCATCTACGACACCTATATCGGCCTCGTCATCGTCTACACCTTCATGAACCTGCCGCTGGTGATCTGGCTTCTGGCCGAATTCCTGCGCCAGATCCCCCGCACCTTCGAGGAAGCCGCGCGCGTCGATGGCGCCCCCTGGTACCGGTTGTTTCTCGACGTGCTGCTGCCGCTGTCGTTCCCCGGAGTGATGACGGCGGGGATCCTCGCGATGATGTTCGCCTGGAACGAATTCCTGTTCTCGCTGGTGCTGACGGGCGACGCGGTGATCACCCTGCCCAAGGCGCTGGCCAGCTTCTTCCTGTTCCAGCAGCCCAACTGGGGCCAGCTGGGCGCCATCGGCATCGTCGCCTTCGGGCCCCTGCTGATCCTGTCCTACTACATGCAACGTCTGCTGGTCCGGTCGTTCTCGATCGACCTCGGCCGCTGAGGAGGAGCACCAAATGGCTTCCATCGAACTCAAGAACCTCGAAAAGATCTATGGCCGCACGGTTCGTGCCGTGAACGATCTCAACCTCCATATCGAAGACGGCGAATTCTTCGGCCTGCTCGGCCCCTCGGGATCGGGCAAGACCTCGGTGCTGCGCATGATGGCCGGTCTCGAAGGTGTCAGCGGCGGCGATATCCTCTTCGACGGCGTCTCGGTCGCGGCGCTGTCGCCGCAGAAACGCAACATCGCCATGGTCTTCGAGCAGAACGCGCTCTACCCGCACATGACCGGGCGCAAGAACATCGCCTATCCGCTCAAGATCCGCGGTATGCCCCAGGCCGAAATCGACCGCATGGTCGGCGAGGTGGCCGAGATGCTCAACATCGCCCACCTGATCGACCGCCGCGCCAGCCAGATGTCGGGCGGCCAGCAGCAGCGCGTGGCCATCGCCCGCGCTCTGGTCCGCCGGCCCAACCTGCTCTGTCTCGACGAGCCCATCGCCCATCTCGACACGCTGCTGCGCGCGCGGCTGCGCGGCGAACTCAAGCGGCTGCAGCGCGCGCTCGGCACCACCTCGGTGATCGTGACCCACGACCCGATCGAGGCGATGACGATGACCGACCGCCTTGCCGTCATGCGCGACGGCGTCCTGCAGCAGACCGGCGCGCCCGACGACATCCACAACCGCCCCGTCAACGCCTTTGTCGCCCAGTTCTTCGGCCTGCATTCGATGAACCTGTTCCGGGCGTCCGAATTCGATGGTGCCACCGCCCGGATCGAAGGCCGCAGCGCCCGGCTGCCCGGCATGGCCTCGCGCTTTGCAGGCAAGGACGGTTCGGTACTGCTGGGCTGTCGCCCCAACGCCGTGCAGGTCCTGAAATCCGACCGCAGCGCGCCCAAGGACGCGCTTGTGCTGGGTGCCACCGTCTATATCGCCGAACCGCTGGGGGACGAAACGCTGATGACGCTGCAGGTCGGCGACATGAACGTGCAGGCGCTCGGGCCGCTGTCGCGCGACTGGCGCATCGACGAACAGGTCTTCATCGCCGTGAACCCGGATGCGCTTTACGCCTTCGACCCCGCCACCGAAGCGACCCGCCATTTCGCCAGCCCCGCCGTCCAGGGCGAGCCGATGAGCGTCGCGAGCGCGGTCTGACCCGATGGCTTACGTCCTCGGCATCGACAAGGGCACGTCGGTCATCAAGGCGGTGATCTTCGACGCCACCGGCACCACGGTGGGCAAGGCCGACCGCCGAACCGAGATCCTCGCCCCCCGCCCCGGCTGGCACGAGGAAGACCCCGCCACCACCTGGGCCGCCTGCTGCGCGGTGATCCGCGCGGCGCTGGCGGATGCCGGGGTCACCGGGGGCGATATCACCGGCGTCGGCGTGGCGGCCCACATGGGCGGCGCCTGGATCGTCGACAGCCAGGGCGCGCCGGTGCGCAACGCCATCTGCTGGCCCGACGAACGCGCGGCCCCCGAACTGGCCGCGCTGGAAGAAAAAGGCGTGCTCGACGACGCCTTCGCCATCTCGGGCAACGGGCTGATGCCCGGCATCACGCTGCTGATCCTGAACTGGCTCACCACCCACGAGCCCCAGACCCTGACACGCGCCTCTGCTGTCCTCTGCGCCAAGGACTACCTGCGTTTCCGCCTGACCGGAGAGATCGCCACGGACCCCTCCGACGTCTCCTTTGTTCCCGGCGACATCCGCGCGCAACGCCATTCGCCGGACCTGATGGACATGCTGGGCGCCGGCGCCTGGGTCAAACACATGCCCCCCATCCTGCCGTCCGAGGCCATCGCCGGGAAGGTCACGGCGCAAGCCGCCGAGGCCACCGGGCTTGCCCCCGGCACCCCGGTGATCACCGGGCTCGGCGACGCAGTCGCCAACACGCTCGGCGCGGGCCGCAGCCAGCCGGGCGAGGCGGTCACCATCCTCGGCACCTCCTGCCTCAACGCCCAGATCCTGGCCGAAGCCAATTCCGAACCCAAAGGCCTCGGCTTCCTCTTCGCCATGCCGCGCGGCCATTCCCTGCGCATCCTGCCCAATACCTCCGGCACCCTCACGCTCGACTGGTTCCTCGACCAGTTCGGCGGCCCCAAAACCCCCTCCGGCGCCTGGGATTTTGCGCAACTGGAAGCGCAGGTCGACGCCATCGAACCCGGCGCCGGCGGTGTCCTGCTCCTGCCCTATCTCAACCCGGCGGGCGTGCTCGCCCCGTTCTACGGCCCCCGCGCGCGCGGCGCATTCTTCGGCATGAGCCGCCACACCACCCGCGATCACCTCGCCCGCGCCGTCTACGAGGCGCTGGCCTATTCCACCCGCGACTGTTTCGCCGCCATGCCCGGCGCCCGCACGGCCCTGACGCTCACGGGCGGCGGCGCGCGCAGCCGGGTCTGGGCGCAGATGTTCGCCGACGTGCTGAACCTGCCCGTCGACGTGACCGAACAGGAGGAAACCGGCGCATTGGGCGTGGCGCTGCTCGCCGGCATCGCCGGTGGCCTCTGGCCCGATCTCGACACCGCGCAATCCGCCACCTCCGGCGTCGCCGCTTCCTACACCCCCGACCCGCAGCGGGCGGCGGAGTACGAAGGCTGGTTCGCCCTCTACCAGGACATCCGCGACACCTATTCCGCCTTCTCCGAACAGCGCGCGCAACTGCGCCAGGCGGTGCCGGCATGAGCTGCGTTCTGGGCGTGGACAAGGGCACCACGGCGACCAAGGCGGTGGTCTTCGACGCCGCCACCGGCCGCGTGCTGGGCACCGGCCACCAGCCGACCCGACCGCTGCACCCGCAGCCGGGCTGGCACGAAGAAGACATGCAGGCGACATGGAACAAGGTCGCCACCTGCATCCGTCTCGCCATGGAAGACGCCGGCGTCACCGGCACCGACATCACCGGCATCGGCATCGCCGGTCACATGGGCGGCCTTTGGGCGCTGGATCCCCAAGGGCACCCCGCAGGCAACGCCATCGCCTGGCCCGACGCCCGCGCGGCGGGCATGCTCGAGGACTGGACGGCGCAGGGCATCGTCGACGAGATCTACGACATCTCCGGCAACGCCCCGATCCCCGGCGTGCCGATGGTGCTGCTCGGCTGGCTCAGGAAACACGATCCCGCGCGGCTCGCCAACATCGCCACGCTGTTCTGCGCCAAGGATTACCTGAACTACCGCCTTACCGGCGCAATCGCGACCGACGAATCCGACCTCTCGTTCTTCCCCTGCGATATCCGCAGCCGCAGCCATTCAGACCGCCTCTTCGACCGCCTCGGCCTGACCGACCTGCGCAACCGGCTCGCCCCCGTCCTGCCCACCGGCGCGACCATGGGCCATGTCACCGAGGAAGCCGCCCGGGAAACCGGGCTCGCCCCCGGCACGCCCGTCGTGACCGGCGCGGGCGATGCGGTCGCCGCAGCACTCGGCGCGGGCGCGGTCGAACCCGGCCAGGCGGTAACCGTCATCGGCACCAGCTTCATGAACAACGTGACCATCGACCGCCCGGTGATGGAGCCGCGCGGCGTCGGCTTCCTGTTCCTCATGCCCGACGGCAACTGGCAGCGGCTCATGGCCAATACCGGCGGCGGCGCGCTCTGCCTCGACTGGGCGCTCGACACCTTCTGCACCGACAGGCTGGCCGAAATCGGCAAACCGGCCCTGCTCGACCAGATCGGGCGCGAGGCCGAAGCCGTCCCGCCGCTTTCGGGCGGGCTGATCGCGCATCCCTATTTCAACACCTCCGGCATGTCCGCGCCGCGATTCGAACCCCATGCCCGTGGCTCGCTCTACGGGCTCGACACCTCGACTGGCCCGGCCCAGATCGTGCGCGCGGTGATGGAGGGCGTGGCGCTGTCGATGGCCGAATGTTACGCGGCACTCGACGTCGAGGTCCGCGACATCCGCATCACCGGCGGTGGCGCCCGTTCGGCCCTCTGGCGCAGGATCTGCGCCGCCGCCGCCAACCGCCCGCTCCTGCGCCCCGAGGCCGAGGAAACCGGCGCGCTCGGCGTGGCGCTGCTGGCCGCCGTCGCCGCAGGCCATCACCCCGACATCCCCACCGCCGCCGCCGCGATGATCCGCATGGAAGGCACGGAAACCCCCGACCCCTGCCTCGTGCCCGCCTACCGCGACGCCTACCCGCTCTACCGCGACCTCGGCCGCGCGCTTTCGCCTCTCTGGCAGCGCCGCGCCGATCTCCTTTCAAAACAGACCCGCAGCAAGGAACACCCATGACCCCGATCCGCGAGCCCCATGTCCTTTTCGACCTCGACGGCACGCTGGTCGACACCCGCGACGCGGTCACCGCCTGCTACCAATCCGTCTTCGCCAGCCATCTCGACCAGCCCTTCCCGCCGCCGGGTCTCACCGGCGAGCTCTTCGCCATGCGCCCGCGCGAGGTCTTCGCCCAGGTCGCACCCGACCGGATCGAAGAGCTCTACGCCGCCTATCAATCCGCCTATGACGACGCCTCGCGCCTGGTGCGCACCTTCGACGGCGCCGCCGACCTGATCCGGGCGCTGGCCGCGTCGGGGCGCAAGCCGAGCCTTGTCACCAACAAGGGCCGCGCCCGCACCCGCACCGATCTGGGCGTCTCGGGCATCGACCCGGGGCTCTTTGCCGCCATCGTCACCGCCGAGGATACCGAGGAACGCAAGCCCAAGCCCGCGCCGATCCTGCTGGGACTCGACCGCGCCGGAGGCAGCGCCGATGCGGCGGTCTATGTCGGCGACGGCCCGCAGGACATCCTTGCCGCCCGCGCCGCCGGCATGGGCTGCATCGCGGTGAGCTACGGCTTCTACCCCGTCGAAACCCTGACCGCCCTCGACCCGCTCGCCATGGTCGGCAGCATCGCGGAACTCGCCGCCGCCCTCGGCCAGGAACTGGAGCGCGCCTGATGGAACGGTTCGACTGCCTCGCCGAAGGGCTGGGCTTTCCCGAAGGCCCCGTGGTGATGCCCGACGACAGCGTGATCCTCTGCGAGATCGCCGCCGGCCGCCTGACCCGCATCGACCCCGGCAAACCCGCCCGCACACTGGCCCAAACCGGCGGCGGCCCCAACGGCGCCGCCCTCGGCACCGACGGCGCGCTTTATGTCTGCAACAACGGCGGTTTCACCTGGATCCGCGACGACATCCTCAAACCCGAAGGCAAATCCCCCGACAACACCGGCGGCGCGATCCAGAAGGTCGACCCGGAAACCGGCCGCGTCGACACGCTTTACACCGCCAGCGGAGACATCCCCCTGAACGCCCCCAACGACATCGTCTGCGACGGGCGGGGCGGCTTCTGGTTCACCGATCACGGCCACCGCCAGGGCCGCCGCGTCGATTTCGGCGCGGTCTATTATGCCCGCGAGGACGGCTCCGAGATCCGCGAGGTCGCCTATCCGCTGATCGGCCCCAACGGCATCGGCCTCTCGCCCGACGGCGCGACCCTGCACGTGGCCGAAACCTCGTCGGGCCGGATCTGGTCCTGGCCCATCCTCGGCCCCGGCCGGCTGCAAAAGGCCGACTGGCCCTCCCCCACCGGTGGCAATCTCACCTCGGCGCTGCCCTTCTTCGCCCGCTACGACAGCCTCGCCATCGAGGCCTGCGGCAACATCGCCGTGGCCACCCTGCGGCTCGGTGGCATCAACGTGATCGCGCCCAGTGGCCAGCTGATCGAACGCATCGCCACCGACGATCCCTACACCACCAACATCGCCTTCGGCGGGCCCGACCTGCGCACCGCCTTCATCACCCTTTCGGGGACCGGCCGGCTTGTCCGCACCGCCTGGGCGCGGCCCGGCCTGCCCCTTCACGGGCCACAAGGAGAAGACAGATGAGTGTCACCAACCACCCGCCCGCCGCGCCGGACCTGCCCGGTCTGCGCGCCCGCGCGCTGAACCTGCGGCGGACCATGCTCGACATGGCCAGCGGCAAGGGCGAAGGCTATATCGCGCAGGGCCTCGCCATCGCCGACATGCTCGCCGCAATCTATTTCCACGAACTGCGCTACGATCCCGCCACGCCCGACTGGCCCGACCGCGACCGCTTCGTGCTGTCGACCGGGCATTATTCCATCGCCATGTACGCCGTCCTCGCCGAGGCCGGCTACCTGCCCAAGGACGAACTGCCCTCCTACGGGCTCAACGGTTCGCGCCTGCCGATGTCGACCTTCGAGGACACGCCCGGCGTCGAAATGGTCGGCGGCTCGCTCGGCCAGGGGCTGGGCCAGGCCGTGGGCATGGCGCTGGCGATGAAGATCGACAAGCGCGGATCCCGGGTCTTCTGCGAATTCTCCGATGGCGAGTTGCAGGAGGGTTCGACCTGGGAAGCGGCGATGAGTGCGGCCACGTTCAGATGCGACAACCTCGTCGTCCTGATCGACTGCAACGGCATCCAGGCCGACGGCCCGGTGACCGTGGCGATCGAGCCGGTCAAGGCCAAGATGGAGGCCTTCGGCTGGGACAGCGTCGAAATCAACGGCAACGACATGGGCGCGCTGATCGCGGCGCTGGAAGGCGCCCGCGCAGCCGATGGCCGCCCCAAGGCCATCGTCATGCGCACCACGCCGGGCCATGGCGTGCCGACGCTGGTGGCCCGCGAACGCGCGCATTTCGTGCGCGTGGACAACACCGAATGGGACAGCCTGAAGGCGGAACTGGAGTCCGAACATGCCTGACCAAGCCACCAAGCAGGGCCACACCCGTGGCATGGGCGAGTTGATCGACATCGCCGGCAAGACGACCGAACTCGCCCCCTTCGGCAATGCGCTGGCCGAGCTTGCCCGCGAACGCCCCGAGATCGTCGGCCTGACCGCCGACATGGGCCGCTACAGCGACATCCTGCCGTTCCGCGATGCCCATCCCGACCGCTATTTCAACGTCGGCATGGCCGAACAGAACCTGATCGCGATGGCCGCGGGGCTCGCGAAATCGGGCAAGATCGCCTATTGCACCACCTATTCGGTGTTCATCACGCGGCGCGCCTACGATTTCGTCGCCATCGCCTGCGCCCATTCCATGGCCAACGTGAAGATCTTTGCCGGCATGCCCGGCCTCGTGAACGGCTACGGCGCGACCCATCAGGCCACCGAGGACATCAACATGATGCGGGGCATCGCCGATCTGACGATCATCGAGCCCTGCGACGCGCGCGAGCTGAAGCAGGTGGTGCGCGCCGTGGCCGACATCCCCGGCACGGTCTATGTCCGCAACCTGCGCGGCAAGGTGCCGGTGGAATTGCCTTCGGACTACCGGTTCACATTCGGTAAAGCGCAGGTCCTCCGCCGCGGCAACGGCCGCACCGGCATCATCTCGACCGGCTACATGACCGCCCGGGCGCTCGATGCCGCCCGCTCGACCGAAGGCGACGGCTTCGACACCGGCGTGCTGCACCTCTCGACGCTCAAGCCCTTCGATACCACCGGTGTGCTGGACTTCGCGAAAGACTACGACCGGCTCGTCGTGGCCGAGAACCACAAGACCACCGGCGGACTGGCCACGATGGTGACCGAGGCGCTCTATGATGCCGGCATGGTCAAGCCGCTGACCCGGATCGGGCTGGCCGACAGCTTCTTCGAATGCGGATCGCAGGAATATCTCGAACAGAAATACGAGGTCGACCTGCCCCGCTTCGAACGCGTCATCCGGGGCGCGGCATGAGCCTGCGCATCTTCGGCGCGCCGCCGCGCTATTATCAGGGTCCCGGCGCGCTCGACCGGCTGGGCGAGGTGCTGGCCGATCTCGGCGGCACCCCGCTGCTGGTCACCGACGCCTTCGTGCTCGACATGCTGGGCGACCAGTTGAGTGCGATCTGCGAAACGGCGGGCGTGACGCCCATGATCCGCGCTTTCGCGGGCGAAATCACCTATCCGGCCATCGACGCGCTGGTCGCGGGGCTGGACGGCCGGACACCAACGGTTGTCGCCGGCATCGGCGGCGGCAAGGCGCTGGACGCGGCCAAGGCGCTGGCGGTCAAGCTGGGCGCGAAAGTGATCACCGTGCCCACCATCGCGTCGAACGACAGCCCCACCAGCAGTTCGATCGCGATGTACGACGACGCCCACGTGATGATCGCCGTCGACCGCATGCCGCGCAGCCCCGAGGCGGTGATCGTCGACACGGCGCTTATCGCCTCTGCCCCGGCGGATTTCCTGCGCGCCGGCATCGGCGACGCCATCGCCAAGAAGTTCGAGGCCGAAGGCTGCGCCGCAGGCTCCGGCATCACCCCCTTCGGCACCCGCCCGCTGCTGACCGCGCTGCCCATCGCCGACGCCTGCTACCGGACGCTGCGCACCCACGCCGCCGCAGCACTCGCCGCCTGCGACCGCCGCGAACCCGACGACGCGCTGGAAGCCACCGTCGAGGCCTGCGTCCTGATGAGCGGCCTCGGTTTCGAGAACGGCGGGTTGTCACTGGCCCATTCCCTCACCCGCGGTCTGGTCAAGATGCGCGGCACCCGCGATGCGATCCACGGCCGCCAGATCGCCTGGGCGACGCTGGTCCAGCGCGCCCATGACGGCGACCCCGACAGCGATCTGCGGGACTTCGCCGCCTTCCTGACCCGGATCGGCCTGCCGGTCACGCTTGCCGGTCTGGGCATGACCGATCCGACCGGCACCGAAATCGACCAGATCGCCGAATGGACGATGACGGCCCCGCACCTGGCCAACCTGCACCGCCCCGCTGACGCGGGATCCATCGCGCGGGCCATCCGGCAGGCCGAAGCCCTGACTAACCAACAGAAGGAAACCGCCCATGCCGCCAAGTGACTCCCGCCCCCGCGCCATTGTAACGGGGGGCGGCACCGGGCTGGGACAGGCCAGCACCAAGGCGCTGCTGGCGGCGGGCTTCGACGTGCTGTCCCTGGGGCTGGATGTCGAGGAGGAGATCGACGCCCCCGGCTACGAACATCGCAGCTTCGACGTGACCGACAGCGCGGCCATCGCCGCCGTGGGCGCGGAATTCGACCGGATCGACGTGCTGGTCAACGCCGCCGGGATCATCCTGCACGACAACCGCGAAATGACCAACGAAGGCTTTGCCAAGGTCATGCAGGTCAACCTGACCGGGACCCAGCAGATGTGTTTCGCGTGCGAAACAGCTTTAGGAAGAGTTAATGGATCCGTCATCAACTTTGCATCGATGTGGACGATCTTCGGATCGCGCGGCAACCCGTCCTACAGTGCGTCCAAGGGCGCGGTGGCGTCCCTGACGCGGTCGCTGGCGGTGGCCTGGGGGCCCAAGGGGATCCGCGTCAATGCCGTGGCGCCCGGCTGGGTCGCGACGCGGATGGCCACCAGGGCGATGAACGATCCCGACCGGGCGGGCCCGATCCTGGCGCGCATCCCCATGGGACGCTGGGGCGATCCGGCCGAGGTGGGCGCGGTCGTCGCCTTCCTGGCCTCTCCGGCGGCCAGCTACGTCACCGGGGCCATGCTGCCCATCGACGGCGGATATGCCGTGGCCTGACCAGACCTGCGCGTCAGGGCCGGGACAGGATATAGGGCGCCGCGCCGGTTTCGGACCGGATCCGGGCGGCTTCGCCTATGCTCAGCCCGGTCGCCGACGCCCCCATCAGCCGCACCTCGGGCGCGTCATCCAGCGTGACCATGGCGATGGTGAAGGGGACGGTGCCCACCGGGCTTTCAACCGGAGACCGGTCGACCACGGTCACCGCGACCACGTGGCAAACGCCCGCCGCGATCACCCGGCCCAGGCTTGTCGCACCGCAGGCGCGGCAGGCCACCGCGCCGGTCAGCTGCCGGTGGCCGCACGCGGCACAGCGGTCAAGTTCGATGACGCTCATGTCGCGGCCTCCAGCACCACCGAGGCATGGGAGGAAAAAACCCCCCCGTCCGCGTGCACGAAGGATAAGGGCGCCCGATCCGCGCCGGTGGCGCGGTCGTCGCGCATGCGGCGGGTGATCTCGACCAGGTGCGCCAGGCCGCCGGCGACACCGCTGTGACCATAGGACAAAAGCCCGCCGTGGGTGTTCAGCGGCAGCGGGCCGTGGCGGTCGAACCGGCCCGCGCGGGCCTCCCCCGCGGCCGCGCCGGGCGCCGATACGCCGCAGGCCTCCAGCAGCATGGCAAGGGTCACGGTGAAACTGTCGTAGATCGCCACGCGCCCCATGTCGGACATCGCGCAGCCGGCCCCGGCCAGCGCGGCGGCGGTCGCGATCCGCGCGCCGTCGGTGATGTCGGCGGGGGCCGCGCTCATGTGCTGGTGGCGGTGGCTTTCGCCGGTGCCGGCGATGCGGATGGCGCCGGCCCCGGGATCGGCCGAAACCACCGCCGCCGCCGCCCCGTCCGAGACCGGGCAGCAATCCAGCAGCTTCAGCGGCGTCGCCACGGGCCGGCTGGCCAGCACGTCGTCCACCGTGATCGGATCGCGGAACTGGGCGCCTTCGGTGGCCGTGGCGTGACGGCGCATCAGAACGGCCAATTCGGCCAGGTCGGATTCCGTCTGGCCTGTGCGATGCAGGTATTGCGACGCACAAAGCGCGTAATACGCCGGGACCGAGGCGCCGTTGGGAACCTCGTGCAGCGGATCGCCGACTTCGGACAGCACGCGGGTGGCCGATGCGCCGGTTTGGCCGGTGCGCCGGTTTTCCCCGGCGACCACCAGCACGTTGCGCGCCGCCCCCGCCGCGATCAGGTGGCGGGCCAGGGCGATCATGGCCAGCCCCGTCGCGCCGCCCACCGATATGCCGTAGGCGGAATTCGGACGGATGCCGAAGGCCTCGGCAAAGCGGGTGGCGGGCATCAGGTGCGGCGCGGTGGTGGCATAGCCCACCAGCAGCCCGTCGATCCGGTCACGGGTCAGGCCGCTGTCATCCAGCGCGTCCTGTCCCGCCCGCAGCTGCAGATCCAGCGCCCCCTGCCCGGGCCACTTGCCGAACCCCGTCATGGCGACACCGGCCAGGAAGGCCTGCGGTTGCGTCATGCCTCTGCTCCGGGACCGGGGATGAAGCTGCCGGACAGCGCCACGGTGCCGTCCTCGCGTTCGACGCGCAGCTCGAACGGCGCGTCCGCGTCGCCCCGTTCGACCACCGCGCGGACCCGGGTTTCCACGTAGACCGGCGCGCGGAAGCGGATCAGAACCTCGCCGACCATCATCGCGTCGCGGCCCAGGATGCCGTCAAGCAGGCGCAACAGGTGCGCCATGCTCAGCGTGCCGTGGGCAATCGGGCGGCCCAGGGGCGTGCGCGCGGCAAAGCCCTCGTCCAGGTGGATCGGGTTATAGTCGTCGGTCAGAACCGCATAGGCGCGGGTGCGTGCCGAATCGACAGTGATCCATTCCGTTTCAATGCGTTGCGCCATCATTGTGCCCAGACCATCCTCATGTTGACGCGCGCGACCGGGTCGCTGACCGTGCCGATGCGGATTTCGAATACCACCCAGTTGCGACCGCTCTTGCGTTCCTTTTCCAGGCAGGAGGCCGTGGCCGGCACGGTTTCGCCCGCCCTGAGGGTGCGGAAGATGCGCATGTTCTGTTCGGCGTGGATATTGCCGGGCGGGCGCGGATCGACCAGCAGCGTATAGGCGCGCATGAGCATCGCGATGGTCAGCTCGATATCGCCCTGGTCGGGCGGCAGGTCCGGAAAGGCCGCCTGGACAAGCTGCCGGGCATCCTGCGGCACGTCCAGCTGCATGCAGCGGATTTGCTCGCCGGGCTGGAAATCGTGGTAGAGCCAGGTCATGCCGTGGCCCCCTTGGGTTCGATGAAGGCATCCAGCGCGCGCGCCCCCTGCCCGTCCGCGCCCACGCTGACCGGGTTCAGTTCCACCGCCGCGACCTGGTCGCGGTGCGCAACAAGGTAATCCGAGATCGCCACGATCGTATCGGCCAGCGCCGCGACATCCGCCCTGGCCGCGCCACGGGCGCCGTCCAGAAGCGGCCAGAAGCGCAGCGACCGCAGCATGGCCTGGGCCCCGGCCCGGTCGACGGGCGCGACCGACAGGGCCACGTCGCGGTAGATTTCGGCATGGATGCCGCCGGATCCGACCATGACCACCGGGCCAAAGACGTCGTCCATCCGCCCGCCGACGATACATTCGGCCACGCCCGACACCATCGGGCTGACCAGGAAGCCCTTCAGCCGGGCCGACGGCGCCTTTTCGCCCACCCGTCCCAGCATGCGCTCGGCGGCGGCCGCCACCGTTTCGGCGCCGGTCAGGCCAAGCGCCACGCCGCCGACCTCGGTCTTGTGCGCGATGTCCGGGGACAGGATCTTGACCACCACCGGCCCGGTCGATGCGCCGGCCGCCGCACCGGCCTGCTGCGGGGTTTCGGCGCGACGCACGTCGGGAATGGCGACACCGCAGGCGGCGACCGATTGCAGCGCGTCGTATTCCGTCAGGTCGGGCGCAAGCGGGCTGGCCGTGGCGGCGGGCAGGGCCGTCCAGTCGCGCGGCGCGGTGCGGACGGATTGGTGGCGCAGCTGTCGCAACGCCTCGATCGCACCGCAGGGATCGTCGAACACCATCACCCCGCGGGCCTCGAACAGGGTGCGGGTTTCGGCATCGGTATTGGCGACCATGGCAAAGGTCCGGCCGGACTGGCCCTCCAGCCCCTCAAGCACGGCGGCCCGGACCTTTTCCGCCAGCAGCGGCGATTCCAGCCAGTTCATGAAGAACCCCACGACCGCGTCGCAGCCGCCATCCGCGAACATCGCTTTCAGGTGATCGGTGATCAGGGACGGTTCGTTCATCGACTGCGCCGTCACGTCCACCGGGTTCACCGGAGACCCGAAGGGGCAGATCTTGCGCAGCCGCGCCTGGGCCGCGTCGGGCAGCGGCGGCACGACGAACCCGGCATCGTGGGCCGCATCGGCCATAAGTACCCCGGCCCCGCCCGATACGGTCAGAAGCCCCAGTCGGTCGCCGGTCAGATCGGCGCCACGGCTGAGCGCGTAAAGCGCTTCGAGCATCTCGTCGGTCCGCGTGACCCGCAGGGCGCCGGCCTGGGCCAGTGCGCGGTCAAAGACCGCGTCGTCGCCCGCCAGCGAGGCGGTGTGCGATTGCGCCGCGCGGCTGCCGACCGGCGTGCGGCCTACCTTGATCACGACCACGCGCTTGCCCGCCGCCCGCGCCCCGGCGATCGCCGTCATCAAAGCGCGCCCGTCCCGGACACCTTCCAGATAGACGCCGATCACGGACAGGTCCGGGTCCGCGGCCAGCGCGCGGATGACATCCGTGGTGCTGACGCCGGCCTCGTTGCCCGTGGTCACCCAGTAGCGCAGCCCGATGCCGCGCTTGACCGCCTTGATGCCCAGGTGCGCCCCGAAGGCGCCGGATTGCGAAACCAGCGCGACCGGACCTTCGGGCGGAGGCCCGGATTCCAGCAGGCTGCTGAAGGTCGCGACGGTCCGGGACGGCGCCGCGTAGAAGCCCAGCGTGTTGGGGCCCAGGACCTGCAGGCCCAGTTCGGCCGCCCGCGCCGCGATACGGTCCTGCAGCGCCTCGCCCTCGGGGCCCAGTTCGGCAAAACCCGAGCTGAAGATGACGACCCCGGCGGCGTTGCGGCGCGCGGCGGCCTCGATCGCGTCGGCCACCAAAGTGGCCGGGATCGCCAGGATCACGATGTCCACGTCACCTGGCACGTCATCAAGCGAGGCATAGGCCGTCAGCCCCTGGACCGTGTCGCGCCCGGGGTTGATCGGATAGACCTGCCCCTGAAAGCCGCAGGTCTGAAGGTAGCGGATCGGGCGGCCGCCGATTCGCGTCGGGTCGTCCGATGCGCCGACCACCGCGATGCTGCGCGCGTTGAACATTCTCTCCAGTCCCTGACGCGACGTATCCGCCATTGCTCCGTCCATGCCTTCGCCTCCGCTTCGCGGGACAACAGGCCACCTGTTTGCCCCGGTCCGGAAACGCTAACCGAATTTTCCGTATTTCAAAACCGGTTTTTCAATACGGAAATGTCGTTGACCCGGGCGGCGTTTTCCGTACCCTTGCGGACGACATCCCGAACCATCCGGGACAAGGGGGGCAATCACATGGACCGGCTTTGCAGGCTGTACTTTCTGACCGACACGATTCTGGGCTACGGCGCGCTTGGGGAACTGGGCGGTTCGCTGGACGCGCAGGGGGCCAGGCGCCCGCTGATCGTGGCGGACCATGGAATTGCCGCCGCCGGATTGCTGGACCTTGTGGTCGAAAGACTGGGCCGGACACCGGCGGGGATCTTCCTGGACACACCGCCCAACCCCACGGCCGATGCCTGCATGAAGGCGGCGCGGCTTTACGGCGAATGCCAGGCCGACAGCGTGGTCGCGATCGGGGGCGGATCGCCCATCGACCTGGCCAAGGCGGTGCTGGTTCTGGCGACGCATGACGGCACGGTCCAGACTTTCGACGCCGCCGACGGCGGAACGGCGCGGATCGACGGCACCCGGCTGCCGCCCCTGATCGCCGTTCCCACCACGGCGGGCACCGGAAGCGAGGTCGGGCAGAGCGCCGTGATCTCGGTGCCCGGCGCGCGCAAGTACATCATGCGTCACCCGGCGATGAAGCCGCGCGTCGCCATATCCGACCCGGACCTGACGATGACCCTGCCGCCGGCGATGACCGCCGGGTCGGGGATGGATGCCATGACCCATTGCATCGAAGGCTTCCTGAGCCCCCGGCCCAACCCTCCGGCCGCCGCCGTGGCGCTGGACGGGCTGCGCCGGATCTGGGCCCACCTGGACCGGGCGGTCGCCGATGGCCAGGATCGCGAGGCGCGATGGAACCTGTTGCTGGGCAGTGCCGAGGGCGGCATGGCGATGACCAACGGGCTGGGGTCGGTGCATGCGATGTCGCATGCGGCGGGCGGGCTGCATGACCTGGGCCTGCACCATGGCACGCTGAACGCGGTGTTCCTGCCCGACGTGCTGCGGTTCAACGCCGCCGATCCATCCGTCGACCTGGCGCCCCTGGCCGAGGCGGTGGGCTGCAAGGACGTGCCCGCCTTCGTCGACGCCATAGCCGAAAGCAACGCGCGGCTGAACATCCCCGCCAGCATCGCCGACATGGGCGTGACGGCCGACCGGGTCCCCGCGCTGGCCAGGGTGGCCAAGGCCGATTTCACCGATGCCACCAATTCCCGCCCCGCGACCGAAGCCGATTACCTGCGGCTGTTCGAGGCCCAGTTCGCCCGGACCGACGCATGACCGGGTATACGCTTTATGGCCGCAATGCCTCGCCCTACACGCGGCGGACGGCGATCGTGATGCGGCTGCTGGACCTGCCGTTCAAGCAGGTCGTGGTGTCGCCCTTCACCGACCTGGACGAGATCCGCAAGGTGAACCCGCTGGGCCGCGTGCCGGTGCTGCGGCTGGGCGATGGCACATGCCTGGTGGAAAGCGCCTGCATCATCGACCACCTGCTGGGCGACCATGACGGCGATCACCGGATCCTGCCCGCCGGTGGACCGGACCGGCGCAGGGATCTTCAGCTTGTCGCCCTGTGCCAGACGGCGACCGACAAGGGCGTGCTGGCGGGCCATGAACTGCTGATGCGGCCCGCCGAAAAGCGCCATGCGCCCTTCCTGCAGGCCCGCATCGACCAGGCGCGCGCCGCGATGCTGGCATTGGAAGACCGGCTGGCCGATCGGCCCCTGCCCGGGGGCACGCCATCGCTGGGAGAGATCACCGCCGCCGTCACGCTGGACTTTCTGGACGGGTTCATGCCCTTTGTCCTGCGCGGCCTGCCCCTGCCCGCGACCCGATCGCTGGGCGAAAGGCTTGAGGCGACCGACAGCTTCACGGCCCAGGCGCCAGAGGCGCGGATGGGGCTGGACCCCGCCCCCGGCCTGAGCTGACCCGACTTGAGCTGACCCGACCTGACCAGAGCTGAACACGGACATCGACCCTTGAGCGACGCGCCCCTTTCCAAAAGCCCTTCCCGTCCGGTTCCCGCCGTGGTCAACGCGCTGCGGATCATGAAGGCGCTGTCGCGGGCGGACAGGCCGCTGAACCTGACCGAGATCGCGCAGGAGACCGGCGTCGCCTTCGCCACCGCGCTGAACATCCTGCGCACGCTTGAAGCCGACGCGATGGTGTCGACCCCGGCGGGCACCAAGACCTATCAGCTGGGGCTGGGGTTGCTGCAACTGGCGCAATCGGTGCCCAACCCGGACCCCGAGGCGGCGCTGCGCGAGCGGATGAAGCAGATCGCGACGGAATTCGACTGCCTGACGGCGCTGTGGCACATCACCCGGTCGCGGGTGATCCTGCGCGAACGGGCGCTGGCCGACCGGCCGCTGCGGCTGGACCTGCAGGTCACCCAGCGGATGCCGGTCTACCTGGGCGCCATCGGCCGTATCGTCGCGGCCCGGCGCGGGGTCGCGCGCGAGGCGCTGCGCCGGGAATTCGAGGCGCTGCGCTGGGAAGACCCGGTGTCGTTCGACCGCTACTGGCTGGAAATCGGCGAGGCCGCCGCGCGGGGCTACGCGATCGACGCGGGGCACCTCTACAAGGGCGTCTATGTCGTGGCGAGCGTCGCCTGCAACGCCGCCGGAGAGCCCGTCGCCGGATTGTCGGCCATCGCGCTGTCCGGCTCTCTGGATCCCGCCCGCCTGACCCGGCTGGGCGAAGCCCTTCGGGATGCCTGCCAGGCGGCGGGCGCCTCTTCCCCCTGAGCCAGGAGTTTCCAATGCATTTCGATCCCAGATCCCTCGACCGCCCCGCCGGCATGTTCGTCGGTGGCATGCTGACCGATGCGTCGGGCGACGCATTCGTGATCTCCTGCCCGTCGGACCCGGACCTGAAGCTTCCGGTGCGCATGGCGACCCGGGACGACATGGACCGTGCCGTCGAAACCTGCCGGGCGGCGTTGAAATCCAGCGGCTGGGGCAGGATGGGGCCACGCCCGCGGGCCGAGATCCTGAACCGATGGGCCGACCTTGTCGATGCCCATGCCGGCGAGATCGCCGCGCTCGAGGCGCTGGCCTCGTCGCGCCCCTATACCGAGGTCATGACCCGCGACGTCAAGATCGTCAGCCTCGCGCTCAGGATGTTCTCGGCCTATGCCGACACGCACGAAAGCGTCGTGACGGCGACCCCGTCCAGCCAGTTTTCCTATACGCGCGACGAACCCTACGGCGTGGTCGCGGCAATTTCGCCCTGGAATTTCCCGATCATCCTGTCGGCCTGGAAATTCGCGCCCGCATTGGCCGCCGGCAATGGCGTGGTGCTGAAGCCGTCCGAATTCACCCCCTTCGGCGTGCTGCGCATCGCGGCCCTGGCGCGCGAGGCGGGGCTGCCCGACGGGCTGTTCAACGTCGTGCTGGGCGACGGGCAGGTCGGCCAGACGCTGGTCCGCCACCCCGGGGTCGATTACGTCACCTTCACCGGTTCCAGCCGCACCGGCGCGCTGATCATGGCCGACGCGGCGCAGCACGGTCTGAAGCCGGTCAGCCTTGAACTGGGCGGCAAGGGGCCGCAGGTGGTCTTTGACGACGCCAGCGACCTGGACAAGATCGCCGACCTGGTGGCGCGGGGCGTGACCTACAACAGCGGGCAGGCCTGTTTCTCGGGTTCGCGGCTGATCGTGCAATCGGGGGTCAAGGACGCGCTGCTGGACAAGATCGCCGCGCGCATGGCGCAGGTGCGCGCCGGGGCGACGTGGGAGGCCGATGTCACCCTGCCCCCGGTCATCAACGAGGCACAGCTGAACCGGATGGCCGGCATCGTCGATGCGTCTGTGGCCGAGGGCGGCAAGCTGGTGATGGGCGGGCATGTCATGGACGGCCGGCAAAGGCATTTCGAACCGACGATCCTGGACGGGATCGGCGCCGACAACATCGCCTTCCGCGAAGAGATCTTTGGCCCCGTGCTGTCGGTCGACACGTTCACCACCTTCGACGAGGCCATCGCCAAGGCCAACCACCCCGATTACGGGCTGACCGCGTCGGTCTGGACCCGTGACATCGACGCCGCGCTGAGCGCCAGCCAGCGGATCGAAAGCGGCACGGTCTGGATCAACCACTGGGGCCGGGCGATGGACATGACCAGCCCCTTCGGCGGCGTCAAACGGTCCGGCATCGGCAAGGACATGGGCCGGCAGGGATACGGCAAGTACCTGAAATCAAAGGCCGTCTGGGTCGAGATCGGAGAACCGGCCGCCTAGGCCCTACTTGCCCGAGATCGAGCTGGCGATGTCCGACAATTGCCGGCCGATCTCGTGCACCCGCCTGTGCTGGGGCGTGTTCGACAGCATGATCGCCGAGATCCCGTAGGTCGGCCAGCCCTCGGCATCGGTGATGACAGACGCGACGACGACAATGCCCGCGTAAAGCGTCTCGTCGTCGAACCCGTAGCCGCACTGGCGCGCCTCCTCGACCTGGTCGAGGTATTCGGCGAATTCGATGGGCCGGTTCCAGCGCATCTTGGAAAACCAGCGCCGCATCTCCTCGGGGCCGACATCGGACTTGGCGGCGATGGCCCGCCCGATCGCGCCCAGGTACTTGGGCATCCGCTGGGTCACCTGCATGTCCAGCCGCACCGGCGTGTCGGCCAGCGCCCGGTCGATCAGCACCACCCGGTCGTCGATCACCTGCCACAGCGCCATCAGGCATTGTTCGCGCGTCGCCAGGTGCACCAGTTCGCGGCGCAGCAGCTCGCTGTCCTGCAGGCTGACGAGCGACCGCACCAGGCCCAGAAGCCCCAGCGCCGGGGCATAGGTCTTGGCCACGGGGTCAAAGCTGACCATGCCCTCGTCGTGCAGCGTTCTGAGGATATTGAAGGTGGTCGAGGTGTTCAGCCCGGCGCGGCGGGCCAGCGCCGTGGCGCCCATCGGATCCCCCGACTGGCCCAGTTCGCGAAGCACCTTGAGCGCCTGGCTGACGGCGCGAACCGGTTTGTGCAGCGCCTTTTGGGCCTGTTCCGCGTTTTCTTCGACCATGTTCACCGTCCCGTCAGTGTGGTCGGGAGCAATCTGGCCCCCGAACCGATGTTCCTGGCCCGCCGACACCGCCCCGCATCGGGCGACATCGGCGGGACGAAGCCCAAGCCGGGCGGCCGGGCGCGTTGCGTCAGTCTTGGCTCAACTCGTCGATACGGGCAAGGATCGCATCCGGGTCGCCACCGGCGGCCGACGCCTCGGATTTCCAGGCCTCGACCACCGGCTCAACCGCCGTCTGGACATCGGCCAAGAAGTCTTGGGTCGGGATGGTATAGGTGTACTTGCCGCTGCCCGCGTATTCCTCGCGCGCATGGGCGTCGGCCTTGTCATAGGACGCGCCCAGCTGTTCGGACAGCGCCAGGCCGGAATTGGCGTCGATCACCGCCTTCAGATCGTCGGGCATGCTGTCGTACTTGTCCGGGTTCATGATGACGATATGCGTGATCGAGCCCAGCGAGGTTTCGTTGATATCCGTGATCAGGTCGGCGATGCCGAAGGGGCCAAGCGCCTCGTGCGAAAACGCGGTGCCGTCCAGCACGCCCAGGCGGATGGCCTCGGCCATCTCGCTGGCCGGCATGCCGACGGCGGTCATGCCCAGGGATTCCAGAACCGACCCGACCATCCGGCCCGACGCGCGCATCTTCAGCCCCTGCATGTCGGACATCCGGGTGATCGTCCGGCCCTTGGTCATCAGGACGTAGGGCACGTTCATCCACAGCGCCAGCGGCTTGACCCCGTCGTATTCCGACCCGAACAGCCCATCCTCGTAGACCTTCCAGTAGGTCGAAGACGCTTCCTCGGCCGTCTTGAACAGGCCCGGCAGTTCCACCGCCGACGTCAGCTTGAACCGGCCCGGCGCATATCCGGGCACGAACCAGGCGATGTCGATCACGCCGCTTTCCACGAGGTCGAGATAGGTGTCCGGGGTCCCGAACACGCCGACGGGCTGGATCTCGATCGCGATGCGCCCGCCGCTCTCCTCCTTGATCTTCTCGGCCCAGGGCAACAAGTCGTTCTGGTAGATCCACTGCCCCTCGGGCACCGGGGCGGCGAACCGCAGCGTGTAGTCCTGCGCCAGCAACGGCGCGGCGACAAGCGTGCCCCCCATGGCCAGGGCCGCGCAGGCCGTCTTGAATCGGGTCATCAACATCGTTTCTCCTCCACCTTGATTTTCAGAATATAGTTCTCTATCGAGAATGTTGTTGTCAACGGAGAACGGCTTATTCTTCTTAAAAACGGATTTTGTGGGTGGCGGACCGAGGGAATCTTTGGTTTTCTCGCTACATCATTCTCAATACAGAATTATGAGCGTGTCATCAGGGAGGGGATTCTGATGCTTCACAAGCAGTTAACGCGGCTCGCGAACGGGTTGGCCTATGTCGCGGCGGCGATTCTGATCGCTGTCGCGTGTTATACCAGCGTCGACGCCATTCTGCGCAAGGTCGCCGGCAGCGGCCTGCCCGGCGCGGTCGATGTCGTGGGCTACGGGCTGGGCCTCGTCGTGGCGCTTGGCCTGCCCTATTGCACCCTGACTTCCGGTCATGTGTCGGTTCCCCTGTTCGTGCGGGCCATCCCGGGGCGGGCCGGCCGGATCATCCGCACCTTTGCCCCGCTTCTGGCCATCGCCTTCTTTCTGGTTCTGGCCTGGCAGATCGGCCGGGTCGCGGTGAAGCGGCTGCACAGCGGTGACCAGATGTGGATGCTGGCCGTCGAGACCTGGCCGATCTGGATCGCCATCACCGTGCTTCTGGGCGTTTCTGCCCTGGCGCAGGCCGCCGCGCTGACAGATCCCAACCAGGACCAGACCGACGACGACACGGCCACGCTGGCCGGAAGGAACGCGCAATGACCTACAATTCCTGGATCGGGCTGGGCGGGTTCGCCTTCATGATGGTGATGATCGGGCTGAACGTGCCCATCGGCGTCGCCATGGGGGTGGCCGGGTTCGCCGGGCTGGTGGTTCTGGCGGGAATGGATTCGGCTCTCAATACCGTGGGCATCGTCGCGTCGGGCCAGTTCGTCAGCTACAGTCTGTCGGTCGTCCCGCTGTTCGTGCTGATGGGCGTGGCGGCATCGCAATCGGGCATGAGCCGGGGTCTCTTTCGGCTGGCCAATGCCGGGTTGGGGCACCGCAAGGGCGGGCTGGCCATGGCGTCCATCGGCGCTTCGGCCATGTTCAGCGCGGTCTGCGGATCGTCGCTGGCCACCGCCGCGACCATGGCGAAGGTGGCGATGCCGGAAATGCGCAGCCACGGCTACGACGACCGGCTGGGCACCGGCGCGATCGCCGCCGGCGGGTCGCTGGGCATCCTGATCCCGCCCAGCGTCATCCTGATCGTCTATTCGCTGATCACCGAAACACCCCTGTTCGACCTGTTCGCGGCCGCCATCCTTCCCGGCCTGATCGCGGTCGTCGGATACATCGCCGTGATCGCCGTGCTGGTCTGGTTCCGCCCCGAACTGGGGCCGGCATCGCCCTGGGCGGGCTGGGGCGCTCTGGGACGCGCGGCGCGGCACGCCATTCCGGTCATCGCGCTGTTCGTCATTGTCCTGGGCGGCATCTACGGTGGCGTCTTCACCCCGACCGAGGCCGCCGCGATCGGCGCCATGGGCGCCATCGGCTACATGATCTCGCAGGTGGGTTTCGACATCGACATCCTGCGCGAGGTCGCGGCCGAAACCATCACGACAACGGCGATGATCTTCATCATCATCATCGGCGCCGGCGTCCTGTCGTTCTTCCTGTCCTTTTCGGGCCTGCCCCGCGTCTTCGCCGGGGCGGTGGCCGGGCTGGACATGTCGCCCTACGTGATCCTGGTGGCGATCATGCTGTGTTACCTGGTGCTTGGCTGTTTCATGGAAAGCCTCGGGATCATCACGCTGACCGTGCCGGTTCTGTTCCCGCTGATCAAGGCGCTGGCGCCCGAACTTGGCATGACCGCGAACGAAGCGGCCGTCTGGTTCGGGATCTTCGTCGTGGTCGCCGTCGAGATCGGGATGGTCACGCCGCCGCTGGGGCTGAACGTCTTCGTCATCAAGGGGACCGTCCCCAATGTCGACCTGTCGACGATCTTCCGGGGCGTCATCCCGTTCTGGATCTTCGACATCTTCCGCCTGGCCCTGCTGGCCTTCGTGCCGGCGGTGTCGCTGCTGCTGCCCCGGCTGATGTAGGGGCGCGCAGATGACTGACGACACCCCCATCACCGTCCAGGTCGACAATGGCATCGCCACCGTCACGCTGAACCGCGGCAAGACGCTGAACGCCTTCACCGCCGAGATGAACGCGGCCTTCGCCGACACGTTCCCCCGGCTGCGCGACGACGCGACCCTGCAGGCCGTGATCCTGACCGCCACCCCCGGAACCTTCAGCGCCGGCGGCGACAAGGCCCAGCTGGCCACGGCGGACCCGGACCCCCGGGCGCACGCCCTGGCCGGACGGCGCATGCACGACTGGTTCCAGGCCTACCTGGACATTCCGGTGCCGGTGATCGCCGCGGTGGACGGCCCGGCCTTCGGCGGCGGCTTCGCCCTGGTGCTGGGCGCCGACATCGCGCTGGCCTCGCCGGGGGCGCGGTTCTGCACCGTCTTCCCGCGCATCGGGCTGGTGGCCGGTCTGGGCACCAGCTGGCTCTTGCCGCGCGTTGTCGGGCTGGCGCGGGCGCGCGACCTACTGCTGACCGGGCGGATCTTCGACGCGGCCGAAGCCGAACGGCTGGGGCTTGTCCTTTCGCTGCACGACCCGGACGACCTGCGCCCGCGCGCGATCGAGATGGCCGGGCACTTCCGCCACGCCTCGCGCGATGCGTTGGCCGGGACCAAGCGGCTGCTGCGCGACGCGCAGGGCATGACCTATGAACGGGCCGTCGACCACGAGATCGACCTGCAGGCGCGCGCCATGTCGGGTGCCGCGCATCACGCGGCGGCGCGCAGCCTTCTGGAGACGCGCAAGGTCGCGTTCGACTGGAACAGGCTGGACGCCGAATGTGGGACCAGGAAGGAAGCATGATGCTGGACAAATGCCTGGACGGCCTGCGCGTGATCGACTTCAGCCAGGGCGTGGCGGGGCCAACGGCCGCGATGATGATGGCCCGCACCGGCGCCGACGTCATCAAGGTCGAACCCGAACAGGGGGATTGGTCACGGGTGCTGGGCGAAAGCCATGGCGGCGACAACCCCTATGCCGCCACCGGCAATTTCGGGAAACGGTCGCTGGTTCTGGACCTGAAAAGCGCGTTCGGACAGACCGCCGCCCGCAAGCTGGTGGAAACCGCCGACATCGTGGTCGAGGCCTTTCGACCGGGCGTCATGGGCCGGTTCGGCCTGGATCATGCGGCCGTGTCAGCCTGGAACCCGAAGGTCATCACCCTGTCGATAACCGGTTTCGGACAGACGGGCCCCTATCGCGACCTGCCGGCCACCGACACCGTTCTGCAGGCGATGTCCGGCTTCATGCATCTGAACCGCGACGCGACCGACCGTCCCCGCAAGCTGGACCTGGTAATCGTCGACTACCTGGCCGGTCTGAACGGATACCAGATGGTCCTGCAGGCGCTTCTTGCGCGGGGCCGGACCGGCAAAGGCATCCACCTGGATTGTCCCCTGCTGCAAAGCGCGGCGGCGATCCAGTCCGTCAAGGCGATCGAGGAGCACCTGCGCGGCGGGCCGCCCCGCATGCTGTACGCCCCGGTCGGCGCCTATGCGGTGCGCGACGGGCACATGGCGGTGACCGTTCGGCTGGACAGCCATTTCAAGGCGCTGTGCAACGCGCTCGGCTGTGCCGACATGGTCCGGGATCCGCGGTTCCTGACGCTGGACTCCCGGGTCGAACATGCCGATGCGCTGGACGCCGCCCTGGCGCCGCACTTCCTGCGACACTCCAGGGCGGAACTTGCGCGCAAACTGGTCGATGCCGGGGTGCTGCATGCCCCGGTGAACGATTATGCCGATTACCTGAACGATCCGCACGTCCTTGAAACGCGGATGGCCCAGTGGCTGGATCATCCCCGGCTGGGACGCGTGCCGGTCACGCCCACACCGGGACTGCCCGCGTTTACCAAGGGGCACCCGTCCGCCGTATCGCCGCAGCTTGGCGAACACACCGACGAAATCCTGGCAGAGATCGGGATGCACCGGCCGGCGCAATGACACCTGCGGTCCTCAGGTCTCCCTCGTCCCGGGTCCTTCGCCTTCTCTTCGGACATGACAAGCCATGCGGGTCCGCATGGTCCCGCTGCAAGGTGCGCCGCCCGATCCAGTCGGAAAGACCCTCGGCCATATCGGCCTCCGGTCACATGCAGAGTCTCGCCGGTAATGTAGCGCCCGTGTTCCGAAGCCAGGAAGGTGACCGCTGCGGCGATATCCTCGGGCTGGCCGACGCGTGGCACGGCGTTGCCGCGTATGGCCGCTTCGCGGATCTTCTCGATATTCGGGTGGGCGGTTGTCATTTCGGTTTCGGTGAAACCGGGCGCGACGGCATTTGCGGTGATGTTGCAGGGGCCCTGCTCCAACGCCATCGCCTTGATTTCGCGCATCATCCGACGCGCCGGACCGGCGTCGAAAGGAGCGAGGCGAAAGGTCACGTCCGTGAACAATTCGGTGAAGTTGCCGCCAAGGCCGAACATCACGACCGGACCGAAGACCGGGTCGTTAGTCACCCCCAGAATGGTCTCGATCCCCTTGGGCGCCATCCGGGCGACCAGCCCCCTCGATCTTTGCATCCGGTGCATTTTGGGCCGCACGGGCGATCAGGGATATCGCAACCGAGGTCGACGCTGCGGTTTTCCAAAACCGGCACACGCGGCAACCTTGCGGCGCCGTCCTATGGGGCCGATGGCCCGGAGGTTCTGCAATCCGTCCCTGGCCTGTCTTCAGGCAAGGTGCAGTCACTGACCGGGGAAGGATTCCCGCGCCAGGGCTGAGCGGCGCAGATCGTGCTCGACGCCCTGCGGAAGATACGCCAAGGATTGATGAAGCACGATGATAAGTGACTTTGGGAAATCGTGTATTATGGCGGCCCGCCGTTGACCCATATGAAAAAGACAACCCCTTCAGCCCGCCCCTGGAAAAGGTCTCCAGCGCCGGGGCAAGCTGGAGCGGCGGGCCGCGACAGGGGGTCGAACCCTTCACCATGGCGACCGCCGAACTGGCTTGCGCCCCCCCGGGGGCGACGCGCCCGCCTGTCGTTTCGAGAAACCGCGTCGTTAACAGCGCGGTCAATAAAGGAGAGATCTCATGAAAATCATCCGTTCCGGCACCGCGCCTTCGAACAAGGGCCCCGAGGACTGGTTCACCGGCACCGTCCGCGTCGATCCGTTGTTCGCCGCCGAAGACCCCGGGCGCACGTCGGGGGCCCATGTGACCTTTGAACCGGGCGCCCGCACCGCGTGGCACACACACCCCGCCGGCCAGACGCTGATCGTCACCTTCGGCCGCGGCCGCGTCCAGCGCGAAGGCGGCCCGGTCGAGGAGATCAGCCAGGGCGACGTGGTCTGGTTCCCGGCCGGTGAAAAGCACTGGCACGGTGCCTCGGGCGAAACCGCGATGAGCCATATCGCGATCCAGGAAAGCATCGACGGAACGGCGGTGACCTGGATGGAGAAGGTCGCGGACGCCGATTACAACGGCTGACGCGCCGCGGCCCCGGGGCTTTTGTGCCCCGGGCCCGAACCGCTCAGTCGGTCATGCGGGCAACCGGGTCCTTTGGCCCGCTGGCACGTGGCCGTCGTCGCCGTCGTGGCCTTGACGCTCACCCCCGGTCGCCCCCCCTGTCGGCCCCCCCCCCTGTCGGCCCCCCCCCTGTCGGCCCCCCTGTCGGGCGCTGCCGCGATGACCCCGGTGCCGGAACGCGGCGGTCAGTCCGGATCGCATTCATTCGGATCGCATTCATTACGGTGGTTCATGAAACATATCGGGAAACCGCATCTTTTCATTTCGCGGCCTCATGCTCATGTCTTGACGACAAGGAATCCTGCCCATTCGGGCGCCTGAAGCCACATTCATCCGACCGACAAGGATACGTTATGCAGCTGAACATCAACGGGACGACACATGATGTCGACGTGGACGATGACACACCGCTTCTCTGGGTCATCCGCGAAGAACTGGGCCTGACCGGCACCAAGTACGGCTGCGGCGTCGCGCAATGCGGGGCGTGCACCGTGCTGGTGGACGGCTATCCGACCCGGTCCTGCGTCACCCCCGCCGACAGCGTCATCGGGGCCGAAATCAAGACGATCGAGACCGTGGAAGAGACCGAAACAGGCCGCAGGGTGGTCGAGGCCTGGGTCGCAAACCAGGTGCCGCAATGCGGATACTGCCAGTCGGGACAGGTGCTGGCCGCCACCGCCCTGCTGACCGAAACGCCCCAACCCACCGACGAGGACATCGACGATGCGATGGTGAACCTCTGCCGCTGCGGGACCTACAACAAGATCCGCGCGGCCGTGCGCAGCGTGTCGGAGGCCTGATCCCATGTCGATCGCCCAGACATTCTCCCGCCGCCCCGTCTTCTCCCGCCGCCCCGTCAACGTGTCGCGCCGCGGCTTTCTCGCCGGTTCGGGCGCTCTGGTCCTGTCGACCTCGCTGCCGGCACGGCGGGCCCGCGCGCAAGCCGCAGGTGCCCCGGCCGGCCCCGACGTGACTGCCTTCCTTGAACTGCACCCCGACGGAACCGCCCGCCTGCAAAGCCCCTTCATCGAAGGCGGCCAGGGCATCTTTTCGGCCATGGCACAGATCGTCGGCGAAGAACTGGATCTGGATCCCGCGCTCTTCACCGTCGAGGCCGCGCCGGCCGGCGCCCCCTACGACATCATGGGCGGCTTCCGGATCACCGGCGGCAGTTCCTCGGTGCGCAGCAGCTACATGCAGATGCGGCAACTGGGCGCTTCGGCCCGGGCCATGCTGCTGGACGCGGCGGCGGCGCGGCTTGGCGTCGACGCGGCCGAGCTGACAACCGAACCGGGCCGGGTGATCCACGCGGCCAGCGGCCGGACCCTGCCCTATGGCGACCTTGCAACCGCGGCGATGGACCTGACCGTCCCCGCCGAGGTCGCGCTGAAGAACCCCGAGGAGTTCCGCTGGATCCGCCAGCCCCTGCCCCGTCTCGACGTGCGCGACAAGTCCACGGGCAAGGCGAAATACGGCATCGATGTGCACGTCGACGGCATGTTGCTGGCCGCCGTGCAACATGCGCCCCGGCTGGGCCTGACACCGGTGTCGATCACCAACCGGGCCGACGTCGAAGCCATGCGCGGCGTCCATTCCGTGCACATGCTGGACGGGGCCGTGGCGGTTGTCGCCGATCGCTTCTGGCAGGCCCGCCGCGCGGTCGAGGCGGCGCAGGTGCAATGGGGTCCCGGTGACGCCCAATGGCCGATGCCCGAAGAGTTCTCCTCGGCCGCGTTCCGCGAGACGCTGGCAACCGCCGAAGGCGATCTGGTGCAGGTCGAAGCCGAAGGGGATGCCGGCGGCACGATCGACGCCGCCGAGACCGTGGTCGAAGCCATCTACGACGCGCCCTTCCTGGTGCATGGCCAGCTTGAACCGCCCACCGCCGTCGCACGGTTCAACGACGACGGCACGCTGGATGTCTGGACCTCGTGCCAGGCGCCCGAGATGTACCAGGGCGCGGCAGCGGCGGCGGCCGGTGTCGACCCCGCGAACGTCCGCATCCATTCGCAGATGCTGGGCGGGTTCTTTGGACGGCATTTCCTGTATGCCACGGCAAATCCATTTCCCCAGGCGATCGCGCTGGCCAAGGCCGTGGGCGCGCCGGTCAAGCTGACCTGGACCCGCGAGGAGGAATTCCTGCGCGACGCGCCCCGCCCGCTGGGCCTTGCCCGGTTCCGCGGCACGGTAGGCCCCGACGGGCCGACGGCCCTGTTCGCCGAGGTCGTGGGCGAAGGCCCGACCGCACGCTGGTTTCAGGCCCCCACCGGCCAGGATCCATCGGCGACCGAAGGCATCTCGGGCAAGTCCTATGGCATCCCCAATCGCTATGTCGGGCAGATCCATGTGCCGGACCCGGCGGTGATCGGGTACTGGCGGTCCGTCGGCCATTCGATGCATGATTTCATGTACGAAGGCTTCCTGGACGAACTTGCCGCCGCTGGCGGGCTTGACCCGTTCGCGATGCGGATGACCCTGCTGGCGGGCAATGACCGGCTTGGCACGCTGCTGCAAAAGGTGGGCGAGATGTCCGGCGGCTGGCAGCCGGGCCCCTATGACGCCCCGGACGGCAGCCGCCGCGCCCGTGGTGTGGCCATGGCATCGCCCTTCGGTTCCGAGGCCGCGGCGATTGCCGAGGTCTCGATCGACGGGGGCGAAGTGCGGGTGCACAACCTGTGGACCGCGCTGGATCCCGGCCAGATCGTGAACCCCGCGACCATCGAGGCGCAGGTGCAATCCGCCGTCGCGCTTGGCGTGTCCGAAACGCTGGTCGAGGAACTGATCTACGAGAACGGTCAGCCCACGGCGCGGAACTTTGACATGTATTCCATCCTGCGGCCCGACCAGATGCCGGCCGTCCACGTCGAGATCATCGAAAGCGGCGCGCAGATGGGCGGCGTGGGCGAACCCGGCCTGCCCGCCGTCCCGCCCGCCATCGTGAATGCCGTGGCCACCCTGACCGGCCAGCGCATCCGCTCGCTGCCGCTCTCCAGGCATGACTTCGGGTAGGGCGCGCATGCAGACAGGACTTTCCCTTCTGATCGCATGCCTATGCGCCGCCGCTCCGGTGGCGGCGCAGGAGGCCGGCGAGCAGGTCTTTCGCCAGCGCTGTTCCGCCTGCCACACGGTGGATGGCAAATCGCGGGTCGGCCCGACATTGCAGGGCGTTTTCGGGTGTGCGGCGGGATCGACCGACTATCGCTACTCGAACGGGATGGCCGACAGCGGCCTGACATGGAACGCCGAGACGCTGGATGCGTTTCTGGCCAACCCGCGTGAGGTCGTGCCGGGAACGCGAATGTCCATCCGTCTGTCCGATGCCGAAGACCGGGCCGAAATCATCGGGTTTCTCGAAGCCCAATGAGGCCAATGAGCCCAATGAGACCGGGAACACGTCACGGGGCGCCCAAGGGGCGCCCCGTTGCGTTAACATTCGCTACGATCCCAAGTGGTGCCGGACACCCTGTTCGCCCAGCTCAATACAACCAGTCCGGTTGGGTCGCTATTTCGACCCTGCACCGCAGGGGCCGCACCGCGTGGTCTGCAACGCCGCCCGGGTTCACCCGAACATCGAATTCGGGATCAGCAGCGCGATGCCCGGGATCAGGATGATCAGCAGCAGCGTCAGCAGCATCGCGATCAGGAAGGGCAGCACGCCGGCGAAGATCGTGGTCAGCGGCACGCCCCCCGACACGCCCCGCACGACAAAGACGTTCAGGCCGACCGGCGGGGTGATCATGCCCATTTCGATCACGATGACCGCGACAACCCCGAACCAGATGGGATCGAAGCCAAGCGCCAGGATCACCGGGTAGTAGATCGGAATGGTGACCACCAGCATCGCCAGCCCGTCCAGGAACATGCCCAGCACCACGTAGCTGAGAAGGATCACCACCAGCGTGCCGTAGGCCCCCAACCCGAAGGATGTCAGCATCTGCCCCAGCGCGGCGGGGATCTCGGTGATGGCCAGGAACGGGTTCAGCACGTTCGCCCCGATCACGATCATGTACAGCATCGCCGAGGTCTTGACCGTCTCGGACACCGCCTTGACGAACCCGGTCCGGTCGATGCTGCGGCCCAGAAGCGCGATCAGGATCACCAGACCCGCCCCGACGCCCGAGGCTTCGACAGGGGTGAACACGCCCAGGTAGATCCCGCCGATGGAAATCACGATGACCCCGATCAGCGGCGCGGCGCGCCCGAACAGGCGGATACGGTCGCCGATGGACTTGGCCTCGCCGCGCGGACCCGCCTGGGGGTTCAGCGTGGTGACCACCCAGATCGCCGCGATAAAGAGACCGGCCATCAGAAGACCCGGCAGGATGCCGGCCATGAACAGGCGGCCGATCGATTCCTCCGTCAGGATCGCGTACAGCACGAAACCGGTCGAGGGCGGGATCAGGAAGCCCAGCGTGCCGCCCGCCGCGATCGACCCGGTGGCGAGGCCCGAGGCATAGCCGAACCGCTTCATTTCCGGCAGGGCCACGCGGCCGATGGTGACGGCGGTGGCGACGGACGATCCCGACACGGCCGAAAACGCCGCGCACCCGATGACCGACGCCGACGCCAGCCCGCCCCGGAACCGCCCGACCCAGGCATGGGCCGCGTCGTAAAGCGACCGGCTGAAACCCGCCTCGGACGCGATATTGCCCAGCAGGACGAACATCGGCACGACGATCAGGTTGTAGTTCGACACCGACGAATAGGTCTCGGTGAACAGGATCGCGGTGGCGCGGCGCAGCCCGTCCAGCCCCCAGACGCCGAAGAACCCCGTCAGCAGCATGGCGAAGGCCACCGGCGTGCGCAGGATCATCAGCAGGAACAGCCCGCCGATCCCGATGACGCCATAGATCACGTCGCTCATGTTTGCGGCTCCGACCGCCAGCCCAGGACCAGCGCGATGATCTCGAAGACATAGACGATGGCGCAGATGCCCATGCCCAGAAGGATCGCGCCGTAAAACGGCCAAAGCGGCATTTGCAGCATGTTCGTCACGTCTCCGAATTCGATGGCCTCGCCGGCCTTGCGCCAGGCCTGGCTGCAGATGAAGTACAGCGCGACGACCGACAGGACGCGGGACAGGATGTCGCCGCACAGGCGGCCCCACCGGCCCAGGACCCTGTCGAAAAGGTCGACCTGCACATGGGTTCCGCTGCTGGTGCAATAGGGCAGCGCCAGCATGGCCAGCGCGACGGCGATCAGCTGGACGATCTCGTTCACGCCCATCAGCGGCGCGCCGAAGACATAGCGCAGCACGACGCCCGTCATCACCACCGCCACCATGGCCAGCAGGCAGATCCCGGCCCCGATCGCCAGAACCACGGGCACCTGGGCGGCGAAAGCCGTCCAGGTGGGTTTCTTTCGTCCGTTCAAGGGTTCACTCGTGCTTCAGGGCTTCGACGATCGCCGCGGCATTGCCGCCGGTCTCGCCCACGACCTTGTCGACCACCGGAGCGGACAATGCGTTGAACGCCGCGGCTTCGTCCGGGCTCAGGCGGATGACGTCGCCCCCCATGTCCTCGAAGGCCGCGATGCCGGCTTCGGCCACGGTCAGCTGCGTCTGGTTCGCCAGGTCGGATGCCGCGCGCCCGGCGTCCAGCACCTCGGCCTGTTCGTCGTCCGACAGGGCGCGGAAGGCGTCGCGGTTCATCACGATGAAAAAGGGCGAATTGGTCGCGTCGAAGCCCAGGGTCAGATGCTTGGCCACCTCGCCCAGCCGGAAGGCCCGGGTCGCGGTCGTGTCGATCATCGCGCCGTCGATCACGCCGGTCTGCATGGCGTTGTAGATGTCCGTCACCGGCATGGACACCGGGTTGCCGCCCCAGGCTTCGACCTGCAGGCCGGCATTGCGCGACGGCACGCGGATGTTCATGCCCTTGACGTCGTCGGGGCCGTGGACGGCCTTGTCGCGGGTATAAAGCACGTTCGGCGCGCTCGACCACAGCGACACCAGCTGGACGCGGCGGTATTCGTCCTTGATCAGGTCGATGTTGGTCCACAGATCGGCGGTGCCGGTTTCGGTGTTGGTCACACCGGGCAGTTCCGCGATCAGCGTCTCGGGAAAGCTGGACGCCGTGTAGCCCGGCAGGCTGATGGCGAAATCGGCCACGCCGTCGACGGCGCGGTTGTACTGTTCGACCGGGCCGGGGCCCAGTTCGCCGCCGTTGTACAGCTTGACGGTCACGTCGCCGCCGGTCTTTTCGGCCACCATGTCGGCAAACGGCTGGAAGGCGCCCGCCACATAGGGATGGCCCGGCGGCATGAAATTGGCAAAGCTCAGCTCTTCGGCCATGGCGCCCGTGGCCATCAATCCGAACGCGGCGGTTGCGATGATATTGGTCAGACGCATGAGGTCTCCTCCCATGGGGCTTCTGCACGGGCAAAAAGCCCGTCGAACGCCCCGCTTGTGTCAGCGTGAGGTCGGAAAGTTCAAATTCAAAGTCGGCATCAAGGGATAAGGACCGGCTATAGCCCCTGTGCCTGCGGCGCAGCTTCGCGGATGTATTTCAGCAGCAGATCCTGGGCCCGCGTCGGCAGCCAGCTCTTGCGCATCGTCAGGCCGATGGCCCGGCGCGGGAACGTGATCGGCACGTTCAGGCGACCGATCAGCCCCTTGTCGATCTCGGCGCCCGCCTGCTGGGCCGAAATGCAGCCGACAAGATCGCTCAGCGCCAGCAGTTCCCGCATCAGCAGGATGGATCCGCATTCGATGATGCTGTCGGGCTGCGGCAGGCCGCTGGTCGCGAAAAGTTCGTCGAACTGTTCCCGGGTCGGCGTGCCTTCGCGCGGCACAACCCAGCCGTGCTGTGCCAGAACATCAAGCGGCACGATCTCTTCCTCCATCAACGCGTGGCCCGGCCGGGCGATGAAGGCAAGATCGTCGGCGAACAGCTGTTCCTGTACCACGTCGTCAATCGGAACCGGGTCGCGCAGCGCCCCGATGATCACGTCGACCTCCCCCGCCCGCAGCCCCCTGAGCAGCTCCATATAGGGGGCCTCGGCGACGCTGACCCGCTGTTTCGGACGCACCCTGCGGAATCGGACCAGCGCCTCGGGCAGGATCACCGACCGCGCCAGCGGCAGGCAACCGACCACGATACGCCCGACTTCGCGGCCGTCGAAATCGGCCAGTTCCGAATTGGCCTGCCCAAGTTCCGAAATCGCCAGCCGCGCCGCGCGCGCCAGGTCCCGGCTGACACGCGTCGCGATCACCCCTTGCGGGGTCCTCTGGAAAAGCGGCCGGCCGGCTTCGGATTCCAACTGCGTCACGGCCCGGTGCACGGTCGGCTGCGCCAGCCCCATGCCCCGCGCGGCCAGGGAAAAATTGCCCGCTTCGACAACGGCGATCAGCGCCTGAAGCTGGGCCAGTGACGCCGTCACCGCCAGCCGTGGCGAGACTTCGGCCAGCGCACCGTCCAGCCGGTCCATCGCGCGCCGGACCCGGCCGCGCAGGATCTCGCCGCGCTCGGTCAGGACGAACCCCGTCCGGGTACGGTCGAACAACGCCGCCCCGACCCTGCGTTCCAGTTTGGCAATCGCCTGGGTCACGGCCGGCTGCGACACGTTGCTGATCCCGGCTGCAACAGTGGGCGAACCGGTTTCCGCGACGGCCAGAAAAACGCGAAGATGCCGTAGGTTGTGCGAGATCATCGGGCGCGCGTCGGCTCGCTTTTGCGGTGGTGGGACCCGGTCAATCTATAGCGTTTTCTTATCGGTTGGAATGGGCTTCAAATTTGCCGTCCCCCGCCACGGGATGACATGTAGCTGCCAGAACAACACGCGCCATACAACGCGCCACATCACACCGCATATCATACGGGGGGTCCATCATGTCTGGCCAGAAAACCGCGCTTGTCATCTCGGCCCATGCCGCCGATTTCGTCTGGCGTTGCGGTGGCGCGATCGCGCTGCATGCCGAAATGGGGTACGAGGTCACGGTCGCCTGCCTGTCCTTTGGCGAACGCGGCGAAAGCGCGCGGTTGTGGAAGGAAGGCAAGTCCCTTCAAGAGGTCAAGGACATCCGCCGCGCCGAGGCGGAGGCCGCCGGCGCAGCGCTTGGCGTCCACCACCTGGAATGCTTTGACCTGGGGGATTATCCGCTGCACCTGGAAAAGGACGACAAGTACAGGCTGGTCGATCTTATCCGCAAGGTGCAGCCCGCCTTCATGATGAGCCATTCCAAGTACGATCCCTACAACACCGACCACATGTACATGACCGAGGTCACGCTCGAGGCGCGGATGATCGCCCAGGCCTGGGGCCACAACCCCGGCGAAAAGGTGCTGGGCGCGCCGCAGCTGTACCTGTTCGAACCCCACCAGACCGAACAGATGGGATGGAAGCCGGACGTCTTCCTGGACATCACCCCGGTCTGGGACAAGAAGCGCGCGGCAATGGAACACATGAACGGCCAGGTGCACCTGTGGGAGTATTATACCCGCGTGGCCCAGCAGCGGGCCAACCATTTCAAGCGGAATTCCGGCGGCCAGTCCGGCGGCCGCGATTGCCAGTTTGCGGAAGGCTTCCAGTCGGTGTTTCCTAGAACGGTCGATTGTCTCTGACCGTGAAAGGATCGCCCCATGACCGACGCACCCGCCAAAGGCCCCGCCTCCTATTTCCCCTCGATCGAGAAGAAATATGGCCGCCCGATCAAGGAATGGCTCGACCTGGTCGCCGGGCGCGACGGTGAAACCCACATGCAGCGCGTCGCCTGGCTGAAGTCCGAACACGGGCTGGGCCATGGCCATGCCAATGCCATCGTCGCGCATGTGATGACCCGAAAGACCTGAACGGAGGAGACCCGAATGCCGGCGCCCACCAACCCGAGCCTCGACCTGGCCCACCTGGGTCACGTCGAGATGCTGACCGACAAGTATGACGAAAGCCTGGATTTCTTTACCCGGATCTACGGGCTGAAGCTGTCGGCCGAGGACGCGACCAGCGCCTATCTGCGGGCCTGGGACGATTACGAATTCCACACCCTGAAACTGACCCGCGCCGACACCACCGGCGTCGGCCACATCGGCTATCGCGCCGCCTCGCCCGAGGCGCTGGACCGGCGTGTCGCCGCGATCGAGGCTTCGGGCTACAAGACCCACGGCTGGGTCGATGGCGACCTGGGCCACGGGCGGGCCTACCGCTTCGAAGACCCCTTTGGCCACGTGTTCGAAATCTACTACGACACCAATTGGTGGGCCCCCCGGGACGCCGCCGAGAAGGCCGCGCTCAAGAACACGGCTTCGGCCTTTACCGGGGCCGCGCCGCGCCGGATCGACCACCTGAACCTGCTGTCCGAAGACGTCACCGAATTCCGCCGGTTCATGGAAACCTGCCTGGGCAGCCGCGTGACCGAATACATCCAGCTGGACAATGGCCGCATCGGCGGCTGCTGGTTCACCGTCAACAACAAGACCTACGACCTGGCCTGCACCGAAGAACACGGCGGCGGCATGGCCCGCCTGCACCACGTCACCTACGCCACCGACCAGCGCGAGGACATCCTGCGCGCCGCCGACATCTTCCTGCAGAACGGCGTCCACATCGAAACCGGCCCGCACAAGCACGCGATCCAGGGGACGTTCTTCCTGTATGTCTGGGAACCCGCCGGCAACCGGGTCGAACTGGCCAATGCCGGCGCCCGGCTGATCCTGGCGCCCGACTGGAAACCCGTCTGCTGGACGGAAGCCGACCGGAAAAAGGGCCAGGCCTGGGGCCTGAAGACCATCGATACGTTCCACACTCACGGCACACCGCCGGTACAGAAAGGCTGAGCCCATGCATGTTGTCGTCCAGGATATCGAACGCGCCGACTCCGACGTAATTTCCAGGCTCGGCGCGGCGGGCGTGGCCACCGTGCACGAAGCAGCCGGAAGAACGGGGTGCATGCAAAGCTACCTGCGCCCGATCTATGCGGGCGCCCGGGTCGCCGGTTCGGCGGTCACGATATCGGCGGCTCCGGGCGACAACTGGATGCTGCACGTGGCCATCGAACAGCTGAAGGCGGGCGACATCATGGTTCTTGCCCCCACTTCGCCCTGCGACAACGGCTATTTCGGCGATCTGCTGGCCACCTCCGCCAAGGCGCGCGGCTGCGCGGGTCTGATCATCGACGCCGGCTGCCGCGATGTCCACGACCTGACCCAGATGGGATTTCCGGTCTGGTCCAAGGCGATCAGCGCGCAGGGCACGGTCAAGGAGACCCTGGGGTCGGTCAACATCCCCGTGGTCTGCGCCGGCCAGACGGTCGAGGCCGGCGACGTGATCGTCGCCGATGACGACGGCGTCGTCGTGGTCAGGCGCGCCGAGGCCGGGGCCGTGCTGGCCAGGGCCGAGGACCGCCTTGCCGCAGAAGACGCCAAGCGCGCGCGCCTGGCCGCCGGAGAGCTGGGTCTGGACATCTATTCGATGCGCGAGCGACTGGCCGAAAAGGGCCTGAAATATGTCTGACACAGGCTTTGGCGGGGGCCCTGACGAGGACCTCGACGGGGACCTTGGCAGGGACCTCGACGGGGATTTCGACGGAGGCTCAGACAGAGACTTGGACGGGGGGATCCCCTGCCTCTGGATGCGCGCGGGGACGTCCAAAGGGGCCTATTTCCTGAACTGCGACCTGCCCGCCAATCCGCGCCAGCGCGATGCTGTGCTGTTGCGGATCATGGGGTCGCCCGACCCGCGTCAGATCGACGGCATCGGCGGGGCCGACCCGCTGACCTCGAAGGTCGCCGTTCTGTCGCCGCCGACGCGCGGCGATGCGGATGTCGATTACCTGTTCCTGCAGGTCTTCGTCGACCGGCCGCTGGTGTCCGGCGCGCAGGGCTGCGGCAATATCCTGGCCGGTGTCGGCCCGGCGGCGATCGAACGCGGCCTGGTCGCGGCACGCCACGGCGAGACCGAGGTGCGCATCCACATGGTCAACACCGGCGAGATCGCCGTGGCCCGGGTGCGGACACCCGGCGGGATCGTCAGCTATGCCGGCACCGCCCGGATCGACGGTGTTCCGGGCACCCATGCCCCGATCCCGCTGATGTTCGACAATGTCGCGGGCTCCATGTGCGGCGCATTGCTGCCCACCGGCCGGACAACCGACGACATCGACGGCATCGCCTGCACCCTGATCGACAACGGCATGCCCTGCGTGATCCTGAACGCCGCCGACCTGGGCGTTGCCGGCACCGAAAGCCGCGAGGACCTGGACGGGAATTCCTCTCTCAAGGCCCGGCTTGAAGCGATCCGCCTGACGGCCGGTCCGATGATGAACCTGGGCAATGTCACCGACAAGTCCGTGCCCAAGATGACGCTCGTCTCGCCCGCGCAGTCCGGCGGCGCGATCTCGACCCGCAGCTTCATCCCCCACCGCTGCCACGCCTCCATCGGTGTCTTCGCCGCCGTCTCGGTGGCGACGGCCTGCACCCTGCCCGGCTCCCCCGCCGCCGCGCTGGCCACGCTTCCCGACACCGACCTGTTCGCCATCGAACACCCCTCCGGCGCCGCCGAGGTCCTGCTGGAGCGGGCGGGCGAAACGGTCATCCGCGCCGGCACCTTGCGCACCGCACGCAAGCTTTTTGACGGAACGGTCTTTCCGGCGCCGTATTGATCGGTATCGCGCGCGAAGGTCCTGCCTGGCGGCAGCGGCCCGTCGGCCCGTCGGCCTGAAGCCGCCCCCCTGCCCCGCACATCGCGCCCTCCGCCTGATCGCGAACCGCGTCCTGACATGCTGCCTGACAGCGCATGGTGCACAGATGCGCGGCATGCATCGGCGTTCCCTGGTCCGCAACGGCCCCGATCGGAAAAAGGTGCGCCGGGCAAAGGGACCGGGCGTACGTGTTCCTGTACGCTGTGAAAGCCGCCGTTTCCCTCGCGCAAACCGGGATCGAACGGCGGCACACGCCGACCGGCGACATCAGGGTCGCCTGTTATCGGGATGGAAGACCTATAGCCTGCCGGCCCTGATCGTAGTACACCGGCCTAACGAAAAAAGCCTTGGCAACACATGTCGCCAAGGCAAACCAATGAAAGAACCAGGCGGAAGACCACTCACGGAAAATCGCCAAGGGGACGGTACCACGGGGGCACGGGGATGCCAACATATTATCATTCTGATAATATTACCCGTGGGCCGTCTTCCTTGTGACACGGGCCCCCCAGGCAGAAAGATCCAGATACAAGGCATGGACAAGCTCAGATCGATATTCGAACTCAGAGAGATGCTGAGACAGCTGGAAAGCGATTTCGGCCTTGAGGATCTGAGCCGGACCGAACGGGATGTCCTGCTGGCCGCGCACAGCCTTACGGACGATCTGGGCGATGTCGTCAGTTCGGAACAGCTGCGCAGCCATGCGCTGCTGCAGCCCGTGGCGCAGGCGACCCTTTACCGGGCCATCCGCTCCCTGCTGGGGCTCGGGCTTCTTGAACGCGCCTCCGACACCAAGGCACGGTCCTACGTCGTGCGCAGCGACCTGATCGACGGCGTTCCGCCGAGGCGCTGAAATGTCAAATCCCCATCCGACCGGTGCCGGTAACGCGCAGTCGCGCGTGATCGACGGCGCACCAACGCGCGACTGCTGTGCCACGCGGGCCTGTCCCCTGTGAGGTATGTTGAAACCTTCGTGGTGGTGATGCTGGCCTACACCCTGGCCCATGGTCTCACGGCATTGCTGGTCACGCCCCTGCAATCGCGGCTGCTTCCCGAGGTGACGGCCTTTGCCAGCCTGGTCTACCTGCCCCACGGCGTTCGCGTGCTGTCGACCTGGCTGTTCGGCCGGATCGCGTTCTTCCCGCTGTACCTGGGCGCCTTCCTGTCCGAAATCCTGTTCACCCCGGTCGAGGTCAGCACCGCCACCACCCCGACGATCCTGCTGTCGATCGGGGTCGGCGCGTCCTCGTCGCTTGTCGCGCTCGAGATCATGAAGCTGTTCGGGCGGAACCTGTATGCCGGCCAGACCTTTCAGATCCACTGGAAGTGGCTGCTGATCGTCGGTATCCTTGCCTCGGTCATCAATTCGGTCGGTCAGTCGATCATCTTTTCCGGCCACTTCCTGTCCGCACGTTTGCCGGACGTCCTTGCGATCTATGCCATCGGGGACCTGGTCGGGCTGGTGCTCACGACGCTGGCGCTCATGCTCATCTTCCGATGGATCCGTCTGGCCACGAAAGGCTGATGACCGCCGGGGTGCCTGGATCCGGTGGGGATCTGGCAGGGATCTGGCAGGGGGCAATCGCGCGCAACGTCGGCCCGTGCTACACGGGCGCGGCGCTTTTGCAAGGCATCCCCCACAAAAGCGCCGCGCCCTGTCGCATCCCGGTATGTCCGATAATCATGGCAACATCGGTCCATCAACTCCCCCGCAGCGACAGAAAATCGCTGCCTCTGCCCGTGGGTCGCGGCGTCTCGCGTGCGAGACGCCGGTCCTGTCAGCCTTTCGCCGCGGCGCCAATGCGGTTCAGCAAGGCCTGCAGTTCCGCCTCGTCCCCGATGTCCAGGCCGGACAGTTCGATCGTCACGCGCCCCGATCTGGCGCGGGCCGTGGCGGCAATACCCCCCTGCCCTTTCCAGGACGCCGACAGCGCCGCAGGTTTCGGCGCAGGAACCCTGGCGCCAAAGATCCCCTTGCCGCCGACAAAGGCTTCCAGCAAGGCGATCTCTTCCGCGGCATCGGCGAACTTTTCGCCCCGGTCCGCCAGCACGGCAACCAGTTCGTCCGCGCGCCCTTCCTTCAGCGCCTGCGCCAGCCGCGCGCCAAGGCGTTCGCCGATCGCTTCGGGATAATCCAGGTACGTCCCGACCAGGCTGTGAACCACGGTGAAATTGCGGATCTTGTAGCGCCGGTTCCGGCTGGAATTGGCGAACAGCACCTGGATCGCCTCGTCGACGGTTTCACAGATCCCCTGCTCTGCAGCCAGGCAGCAGATCCGCCCGCGTTCGTAAAAACTCACATCCTGACGGATCTCGTTTTCCTCGACCATCGCGATCATCGCGTCGACCGTCTCGGGCCGCTCCGCCACCAGCGCCTTCACGGTGGCAAAGCTGTCATCGCCGGTCTCGGCAAACAGCTCCCGCAGCGCGCTCAGCCGCCGATACCCGCTGACCAGCCGGAACAGCCCGCCGTCGTCCTGCGGCGCGGTCACCTCGATCGGGGTCTGCTGGCCCCGGGCGCGCAAGCTATCCTTCAGCTCGGCCCAGGGTTCGCCGTCACGGTCCAGCTGCCGGCGGTCGCGCGACAGCGCGTGATCGTCGATCCGGTCCAGCGCGATCAGCTCGATCACCAGCCCTGCCCCACGCGCCGCGTGATACGCCGAGGCATCGGATTTCAGCCCGTCCCGTTCCTGGCGCAGCTTCAGCACTTCCTCTTCGATCGACCGCGCCGCCGACCCGGCCACCTGCCCGATCGGAGGCGCCTTGCTGATCGCAACGCCGCGGCGTTCCGCCGCCGTCTGCTCGGCCACGTTCCGCATGATCGAAATCGACTCCCGGTCGATCATCCCAAGTCTCTTGCGCGTCATTCGGCGGCCTCCCTGCTTTCAGCCTCGATTCGGTCCCGTTCCCAGCATCCGATCAAAAGTCTTTTGAATTCATGATAACACCGGTCGAACGTCTCGCGCCCGCGACGATAGGTGTCGCGGTTGAAATCCGTATGGCTCGCCTCGTAGATTCCCGACACCCGTTCGCCGGCCTGCCCGACCAGCGCGGTGAATTCCTGCCGGTAGGTGGCGACGAAATCGTCCAGGTAGACCTGGATCACGTTCGCCAGTTCCGATTGCTGCGCATCGTCGTAGCGCGTCAGCAGCACCTGCACCGCGTCCCACGAGAACTTCGGCGCATCGTCGCTCAGCCGTGCCATGCTGTCTTCGATGCTGACGAAAGTCGTGTAGAGCATGTCAAAGAACCGGCCCGTCGAGTCGAATTCGATGAAGCTTGCCCCGACCGGGATCATCAGGATATCGGCGGCCGACAGCGCGTTGATGGTCAGGTAACCAAGCGCCGGCGGCGTGTCGATGATGATGATGTCGTAATCCGACAGCAGGTTCTGATCTTCCAGAAACGCGCGCAGCGCATCCCAGAACTGCCAGCTGCGATGGGTCTGCATCCAGACCGGCACCTGGAATTCCGCCCAATACAGGTTCAGCTGCGCCGGCAGGATATCGATCGTCGGCCAGTGCGTTCCAAAGATCACGTCGTCCGCCGTCACGGCCGCGGCTTCGCGGATCTCCTCGTCCAGTTCCTCGGACGTCAGGTCGTCGATCCCCAGCGTCCGCGCCGCGTGACGCGCCCGGTGCCAGGCCAGGACCGCATAGGCGGTCTGGCCTTCGTCCTCGGCCATGGATCCGAACATCGTGCTCATCGACGCCTGGCTGTCGAGGTCCACCACCAGCACCCGGTACCCGTCCAGCGCGGCGGCCATCGCCAGGTGCGCGCCGGTGGTCGTCTTGGCCACGCCGCCCTTGAAGTTGCAGACGGAAACGACCTTGGCCGGGCGGTCCGCGGGTCGGTAGGGGCGATAGCCCTTGCCCTGCTGCCCCTCGGCTTCCAGGAAATCCCGGATCGCGTTGACTTCTTCCAGGGTAAAGGTCCTGGCGCCGCCGGTCTTCTCGGCCTCGCCCTGTGGCAGGTCGGGATGCGCCTTCAGCACCCGCCGCAAATGCTGAGGCGACACGGGCAGCATGAAAGTGGTAATTTCCCAGATACCGAACCGGCGCAGATTCTTTTCGCCGTCAGGCTTGTAGCCGCGCCTGGCCAGATCGTCGCGCGCACGCATGCAGATCTCGGCCGCGACGGTAAACCGCTCTGTGGTGACCCGGCCCGGGACCGCATCAAGCGCATCCGAGGGATCGATAGGTTGAAGGCTGATGGACGTCGTCGGACTGCTCATTATTCCTTGCCCCGAATGTTCCTGATTTTCCTGCTTGAGCGTGGTTTTCGCGAACTCCACGTCTTGGGTGAACCATACGTCAGAAAAAACCTCCTGTCACGCGCGCGAGACGGGGATGCAGGGACCAACTTCACCTGAAAATCCAAAGAAAAGGTCAACACAAATGTATGAATCTTTTAGGAGTCTTTGGAATATTTACGCCGGAGATTATGCTTTATTCATAGTGCCTTACTCCGGCCTTGATACCCGCGCCCATGATCAACCCGACCCGTCTTCGGGACAGGCCCTACCCGAATCCGGGCCCAAACCGACCCGTTTGCGTGCCCGAACCGACCCGTCTGCGTGCACGGGGTTTCCGTTGAACCCGCGCCGCATCACCCCCCGAAAACATGGGGAAATCTGCCCTCTGGGTGGCGATTTACGGTCGGCATCGCATGGCACGCCTCCCAAACCGACCCGTTTACGTGATGATGTCGCGCCCAAACCGACCCATCTGCGTGGCATCCGCTGCGCCGCGTTCGGGTGAAATCGACCCTTGGTGATTGACAGGCGGGTCGGTTGCCGGTCCATTACCTGCAAAACAGAGAACGCGAGTCGAGCA